>JAUWMY010000309.1 GCA_030612945.1 Desulfobacteraceae bacterium | reverse complement strand
TGGAGCCAAAAGCCCATTTTGAGCACCCTGAGATCCTTGAACTTCACCAATCCTGCTTTGGAACACAAAAGCGTGAACCGCAACTGACAAAACATATTCAAGAACTTAAAGATCATCTTAAATCCAAGCTCCGTAAATTTTGTGAAGAATTTGGGATTGAAATGCTCATTCCTGAGAATGCCCTGGCCATTCCCATGAATATTCCCCTTGGAATGGCCATTACGGAGTTCCTGGCCGAAACCTGTATGCCAGCCATAGCTCACCACCATGATTTTAGCTGGGAAAGGAAACGTTTTCTTATAAATGCCGTACAGGACTACCTCCAGTATGCCTTTCCCCCAAACCTACAGTGCATACGTCATGTTGTAATCAATTCGGAGGCCTCCAGGCAACTGAGTTATCGAAAAGGGATCAGCAACGTTATTATCCACAATGTTTTTGATTTTAATAACCCCCCTCCTCCATCCAACTCAAAAAGCCGCATGCTCCGAAAAGAATTGGGGTTTAGTGATGAAGACCTTTTTATCCTTCAGCCCACGCGGATTGTGCCCCGAAAATGGATTGAAAGGGCCGTTGAGCTGGCCAGCCTATTGGGGGTGGAACATCCCCGAGTGGTGATTCCCCACGAATCTGGTGATGAAGGGGATCTCTATGCACTCAGGGTCCTCGAATACGCCAGGAGACTGGGAGTGGAGGTGCTCTATATCGGTGACCTGGTTGGGTCTATCCATGGTTTTAGCAGAGAGTGCAAAAAAAAATATACCATTGACGATGCTTATCAGGCCGCTGATATCGTTACCTACCCCTCCGGATATGAGGGGTTTGGCAACGCCTTTGTGGAAGCAATCTATTTCAAAAAACCGATTGTAGTCAATCGGTACTCTATATTTGTCGAGGATATAGAGCCCTGTGGGTTTGACGTTATCGATTTTGAATCCTTTGTAACCAAGCAGTTAGTCGAACGGCTTAAAATTTTCATGGAACCTGATAACTTGAATACTGCGGTCAAGAAAAATTACGAACTTGGAAAGAAATTTTTTTCCTATGAAGTCCTGGAACAAAAACTTCTTTCCACCATTAATTCGTTCAGTTAGCTAAGATAACTTGATTTCTATGGAAAGATCCTTGCGCATCGGCATCCTTCATTACTCGTGCCCTCCAGTGGTGGGTGGTGTTGAAGAGATGCTCCATCAACATGCCCTCATTCTTCATAGGATGGGACAATCAGTCTGCATCCTGGCAGGAATGGGGGAGGTCTTTACAGATGTCTTCCCTGTGCGTATTGAGCCGGTCCTGGGATCCAGACACACACAGGTTAGCAAGGCTCATGAGCAATCCCGCAAAGGTGATTACGGACTCCTGAAAAAGCTGACCAATAGAATTCTTAAGCTTCTTGTTGACTGGTCCGGCAACCTTGATGTCATCGTAGCCCACAATGTGCTACAGATGCCTTTTAACCTGCCCTTGACGCTTGCCCTGCGCCGCCTTGCAACCTCAAACAACGGCCCCGCAGTGGTTAGCTGGGCCCATGATTCACCTTACTTTCAACATCATCCCCCTGACTTTCTTCATCACCGACCTTGGATGACCCTTCAAAACCCGCATCCCGATATCCACTACGTGACGATTTCAGAGTCACGAAGGGTGCTTTTCGAAGAACAAGATAGGGCTATTAAATGGAAGGTAATCCCGAATGGTATCGATCCTGTGAGCTTTTTATATTTGGATCCCAAATCAGTGAAGTTGGCAGCGGAGTTGGACCTTTTCAGTCGCGACCTTGTCGTTGTACAGCCTTCAAGGATAACACCCAGGAAAAATGTGGAACTCGCCATCCATATTGTGAGAGGCATAAAACTTTTGGGTTACAATATCTTATTTATCTTAACAGGCGCTTATGATCCACATGAGGGACGGGCAGTATCCTATTATAGAAGGCTAAAATACTGGGTAAATGAGCTTAAGCTGAAAGACAATATCGCCATTCTGGCCGAGTACAGGTTTAAAGACAGAACAAAGCTTGTGCCGAGCCGCATCTTTATTCGCGATCTTTATCTCATGGCCGACATGCTTCTCATGACAAGTAAGGATGAAGGCTTTGGTTTGCCGCTTCTGGAGGCCGGGTTGATCAAACTACCGATTGCATGCCCGGACATTCCACCGTTTGTTGAGATAGGACGGGATATATGTTTTTTTCATCTGGACGACCCACCACTATCCACGGCGGGTCGTATTTTAGAGTACCTGGGGCGTACGAATACCCACAAAATGTTTAGACATGTCGTGAGTAAACATGTTCTTTACGAGGTTTGCAAGAATGAGCTTTTACCATACCTTTTTGAAATCACAGGCCGGGAAACAAACGATACGGCAACTCCGTAGTGAATAGAGCATCCAGGCCTATAGAACCTTGCAGGTAAAACTCATTTCCCCTTTTCATAAAGAGGGCGAGGGGGGATTTTAAGATGCTTTTCCAAAGGAGAATGAATGATGAATGAGAAAAAAAATAGAAAGCGAGATCTGGACACTAAAAGATTGGAGGCTTTCAGAAACTTGCCTGCAGATATCGTGAAACTTCTCACAAAAGAGGAAGTGCAAGCATTTTTTTATGATGATGAATGGCCCGATTCTATGCGTGAAAAATTAAAGGATTATCTGGTGGACGAGCAGCAGGAATTACCTCAGACGCAATGATACAAAGTGAAGGGCAGTGAAGGGCATAAGTCGCCATGGTTGATTTTTTTCTCTCCTTAAGCCTTGCGCCCTTCGCCTTCTTACCTTGCCTTTCTATTGATTTTGCTGGCAATATAGGGTAATCAAAATTTATATTAAGTCCTATAAGAGACGACCATGGAAGACATACAGAACCATAGAGATAACAGGAACATAGACATTGATCAGGTTGGCGTGAAGGGGATTCGCTACCCCATAACGGTCCTTGATAAAGACATGGGGAAGCAACAGACCGTTGCCAAGATCAACATGTACGTCAATCTGCCCCGGTATTACAAGGGGACGCACATGAGCCGCTTCGTAGAGATCCTAAACGAACACAGCCGCCGCATATCCCTTCAGAATTTCTCTCAAATCCTCCAGGAAGTGAAAGACAGGCTTAATGCGGAAAGTGCACATATGGAAATAACTTTTCCCTACTTTATCAATAAGGCAGCTCCGGTGAGCGGGATTCAAGGTCTTATGGAATATAAATGCACCTTTAAGGGGTCCCTGAACAAGGGAAGCGACCTTGTCATCATGATCAATGTACCCATAACCACGCTCTGCCCCTGCTCTAAGGAGATAAGCGATTTTGGCGCCCACAACCAGCGGGGCGAGGTTCGCCTCCAGGTGAGATTTAAGAAGTTTGTATGGATAGAGGATCTGATCAAGCTCGCTGAGAACGCTGCTTCAAGTGATGTCTACTCTGTCCTTAAACGCGAAGATGAAAAATACGTAACCGAAAAAGCTTACCAGAATCCCAGATTTGTGGAGGATATTGTGAGGGAGATCGCAGTTAAGCTAAATAACGATCCCAATATCACCTGGTTTGCCGTTGAATCTGAAAATTTTGAATCGATTCATAATCATAACGCGTATGCATATATTGAGAAGCATAAAATAAATAGTTGAGTAGTTGAGCGGCAAAAAATGACGAACGGCGAATAGAAGTTCAGCAGCCTGTTTTTTGACAGGATTTACAGGATGGACTGGATTATTAAAAGGATGTACGGGACATAAAAAATCTTTGTTATCCTGTAATCCTGTCTAAAGGCCCTTTTAATAGGTGAACTATTACCGAATAAATAATAACGAATGACCAATGACAAGGATGGATGAAGATATGACTGAAGATCTGAAAAAAATGTACCGGACTGTAATGGACGACCACTTTCCTGCTGACATAACTATTTCCTTTGGTGACCAGGTCCTTCGTTATCAGAAAAGATCTTGGAGAATAAAAGATGAGAAGACCGGAGAAACCATCGAAAAAGGTCTGCGTTACGGTGAAAACCCGGGCCAGGAGGCCGCCCTGTACGAACTCGTCAACGGTAACCTGGTCCTGGGTAAGTGTCAGTTCATCGACTCCGGGCGTGGTCTGGTTTCGGCTATCTCCGAAGAAGACATGATCCAGAGCGGAAAGCATCCGGGCAAGATCAACCTGACGGACGTGGACAATGCCCTTAATATTATGAAATATCTCACGATCGATCCGGCCGTGGTGATTGTCAAACACAACAATCCGTGTGGTGTTGCCTATGCATCATCCCTTTCCGAAGCTTATGACAAGGCCACTATGGCAGCTCGGATTGCCGCTTTTGGAGGGTGTGCCCTTTTTACTCGCTCCCTGGACCGGGCA
>JAUWMY010000131.1 GCA_030612945.1 Desulfobacteraceae bacterium | reverse complement strand
AAAATTAACAAAGAAGTAATGCATAAAGCCGCAACTCAAGGGTTTTTAAATGCAACAGATCTGGCCGATTATCTTGTAACGGCAGGAATGCCGTTTCGGCAGGCCCATACCTGTGCAGGCAAGGCAGTAAGCTATGCGCTGGATAAGAATAAAGAGCTGGATGAACTTACACTAAAAGAGTTAAAATCCTTTTCAACCCTTATTGAAGAGGATATTTTTAACATTTTAAGCGCGGAGCAGGTGATAAACCGCAGGAAATCTTTTGGCGGAACCGCCAAAGAAAATGTAATGGCTGCCATAAAGGAGGCGGAAAAAAGTCTTAATGTTTTGGAACAGGCTGATAAATAAAGGTTTTGGCAAAAGTCTAATCGCAATATTTGCAATTTTGCTTTGCATAGCAGTTTTTCCCCCAGGATGCGGCAGAAAGGCGCGGCCTGTCCCTCCCGGTCAGACCAGGCCAGCAGCAGTTGATGATTTAAGCTCAAGCATAGACAAGGATATGATCGAGCTTGTCTGGACTATTCCTGATGAAAACAGGAAAATCGCATCAGGTTTGGGCGTACAATGACCCAAACCCTTAAACCTCTGAACCCTGAATCCGTGAACGGAAAAGACTACAATTACATAGAATTTGACCACCAGCAATAACGGCTTCATAAAAAGTCCAACCAGTAACGAGCAACGAGTAACCAGTAACGAGTAACCAGTAACCAGCAACGAGTAACGAGCAACGAGCAACGAACTCATGGCCCTGTAATTTTAATATCGTCTTCTGTTCCTTCTGTTCCATCAGGCCCGCAGCTTATAAGTGTGCATCTTTTTTGATCTTTGGTTGCCGTATAGACGAACTCATTTCCCCAATGGTCGGTGGTCAAAGGTTTAAGCTCATTCTCCTTGAAGTTTTTTGCCATCCATCTTTCAAAATGTTCAGTCCTGGGATACCGGCCCCGGCGCAGGAATTCATGATCAAGCATAATACTTATACTTCGCATATCTCCGGCCGTGCAAATCTGTTGTGTGACCGCAACAGTATCATCGAAGAATTTTTCTATTTCATCCGAATTTCCTGCAATAGCGCCCAGAGCAATACCTGCAATCAACAGCCTTCTAATAATTTCAATCATAAGGAGTTATGCCCCGTACACCGCTAAGTTAAGTCAGTGCTTAAAATGAGCTAAAGTTGAAGAGTTGAATATTTTAATCTCTCCCTAATTTCCAATTTCAAGTTTCAAGCCGTGAACGGCTACAATATTTTATATAAAAGACTGGCCTTGTTTCTTTAACTTTAGGCACTTTAGCTCACTTCTATCATCATTCATCATCCCTGGGATCCCATGGATCGGTCACATGACCGGCTCCGGCATCCATGATCACGGTGTAATGAACCTTTGAGATGGGGAATATGCATTCCCCGTCTTCATTAATCTTTCCTTCACGGATGACCTTGCCGGAGTCGTCTTTTACAATCACCTTTGCGCCCACGGCCAAAGACATATCCGAAAACATCCCCTTGCATTCGCATTCACCATCTTCCTCAACACACATAAGAATAGGGGTGTGGGCCAGGGCCGTAGCCGTAAACAACATAGTCAGAACAAACAACACACAAACAAACCCGATCCTTTTCATGATCTCTCCTTTGAACGTTTTCTTATCCTGAAAAATATCAGAACCCCTCCAGCTAAAACTATCCCTGCACAGGAACCCGGCAACACATATTTTTTATAATAATACCCCTTCTTATCAACGTATGTATACACCTGCGCTATCTTTGTCCCTTCTTCATCAATATGAGACCATGTCCCATCCCTGTTTCTTGCAAAGGCCATGGAATCTCCAAAATTCCTGTTCTCTTTAACGTCCAGAACAGTGAAAAAGACATCGGCGCTTCCATCTTTTTGTTCTACTTTTATAAAATCTTTCACATAAAACCGGTTCTTGCTTTTTTCATATTCCCCTTTGTATTTTTTCCTGTGCACATAAGGCTCAATATAGTAAGCCATGTCATCGACTGTAATAACATCTTTTTCCAGGAGGATTTTCATCCTCCCCTTGGTGCTGTGAGCATCGGCGCCGGTCTGCATCCCGAATAAAATAACCAGCGCCAGAAACACTATAATCAATCTTTTCATGGGTTCTCCTTCCACTCCTCATAAAACCCCTTCAGCTTTTCTTCGTCAATCTTAACCTCAAATTCTTGTTTCAGCCTGGCATAGGTTTTTTCCCATTCCTTCCTGTATTTGTCGTACAGCACATCATTTTTTATGTAGGCGCTTTTTTCTTCATAGGTATACTGATAAGGTTCGGTCTTTTGGGTAAGCTTGAAGATGTAATAATCGTCATCAATCTTTGCCGGATCAGAAACTTTGTTTAACTTTAAGTTCTCAATCGCAGGCCGCCAGTTGCCACGAAATTTGTCAAGGCTCCTTGTCCCGATAAAACCACCTTTGTTCCCGGACTTTTCATCTGTTGAGTATTTTTTTGCCGCATCTTCAAATGTAATCCGGCCTTCCCTTATCTTGGACACGGTAGACTCTGCCTTTTCTCTGTCATCGATTTTTACCATATTTACACTGTAGAGCGCCTTTTTTAGATAGTTCTCTTTATGCTCCTCGTAAAACTGTCTCGTCTCTTCTTCGGTAATATTTTCCTTATCTATCTTAGGGACGAGTCTGTCCTGCATTACTTTGAGAAACAGATCGGACATAAAGCCATGAATCTCCTGTCTGATCCACGGATCCAGATGCAGCTTCTCCTTCAGGCCCCTGGCGATAATCATTTCCATGTTCAGGGCATGGTCGAAAACAAATTCAGGGGTCAATTGTTCAGGATTATTCCTGTACCTGCTTTCCATCTTCAGTTTTTTATAATGGGCAGCCAGATCCTCTTTTGTAATATTTCCACCCTCAAATTGGGCAATCGTATTTTCCGCCACGTCAGACGAACAACCGCAAAAAAAGATCAAAGCGACAATCACAACTATCAATTTTTTCATACGTTCTATTTCCTCCAGAGTTATACTATGAATGATCATAATTGCTCAGGTAGTTCTCAAGTCCCCTCTAACAAGAGGGGATTTAGGGGTGTGTCCATATTCCTCAATCCATTTTTCAATAGAAACCAAAACGCCTTCCATGTTCTTTTTCACATCCAAATCGCTAAATCTCAATATGTGAAATCCTAACGACTCAAGACGTTGTTCTCTCTTTTCATCCTCTTTGCCTTTAAACAGATGACTTTCTCCGTCGATTTCAATGATCAACCACAATTTGGGACAAAAGAAATCCACAATGTAATTATCAATTGGTTTCTGACGATGAAAATCATAGCCTTTCATTTGTTTGCCTTTAAGGTTATTCCACAGCAACACTTCGGATAATGTGCTGTTATTCCGGAGTGTTCGAGCAAGTTCTTTGAGTTTTGGATTGTAGTATACTCTCATTTTTCCATGTGTTTTTTACACACCCCGTCCGCTCCGCGTCCACCCCTCTCAAGAGGGGATTACACACCCCGTCCGCTTCGCGTCCACCCCTCTCAAGAGGGGATTTTTTATTACTTTTTACGCTTTCCCGTACATGGACAGCATCCCTGCAATCAATCCCCAGGCCACAAATCCGACAATACTGCCCAGGACAATGATAAGCACCGGCTCAATCATGGCGCTCATCCTTGCAATTTTGGTTGCAAGGGCTTTTTCATGAAGATCTGCAACCGTTATCATGGCTTTGTCGAGAAGTCCGGAGTGTTCGCCGATTTTCACCATCGCTCCTACCATTGGAGTAAACGTACCTTCCCCGATAACAGCCGTAGAAAGCGGTTCTCCTGCCAGGACACTGGAGATCATTTCTTCTATTACCCTCTTTACGGCCAGGTTTGAGATGGTTCCACTGGTTGCCCTTAAAGCTTCAATTAAAGGAATCCCGCTTTCCAGGAGAATGGAAAAAGTCTTTGCAAACTGCACGATCATCCCGTACCGGAAGACAGGGCCTATCACGGGAATCAATACTTTGTACCTGTCTACATAAAGTCTCGACTCAGGCACGACCATCAGGATGATTATCGTTGCTATGAAGCCGACAACCGTCATGATGATAGGAATGGCATTGGCCGTTAAAAAATCCGCGGTATCGAGCAGGAACTGGGTATTCCATGGTAAGCTTCCCCCGCCCAGCAATGAGGTAAACTTTGGGATCACAAAAACCACGAGAAAGATTACCACGCCCACACCAACCACCAGCACTACGGATGGATAAATTAAACTCAAGATCATCTTCGATCTCAAGGCCGCCTTGCTTTCCAGGTAGTCGGAAATCCTTTCAAGAACAACATCGAGGATGCCCCCTAACTCTCCTGCACGCACCATGTTGACCGTCATTTCCGGAAACACCTTGGGATATCCGGCAAAGGCGTCACTTAAAGGAATGCCACCTTCAATCTTCATCCTGACCTCAAAGAGTATCTTTTTCAGTTTTCTGTTCTCTGTCTGCCCGTGCAGAATATCGATGGACTCCGTTATAGTTACGTTAGATGAAATAAGGGAGGAGAGCATGCGGAAAAAGAGAATAACATCCTTTGTCCTGACCCGGCTTATCATGGTCAAAAAGTCGGCGGGCGCTGCCTCAAAACCCTCAACCTTACCCTCAAAGCTTTCGCTTATCTCAATCAGTGAATGCCCTTTAGCCGTAACCTGGCTCGCGGCCCCGGCCTTGTCAGCCGCTGCAACAGTCGCCTTTACCTTTTTCCCGTCCGCATCAATAGCTGTATACTTATAAATCGGCATAGGTTACTCGTTGCTCGTTGCTCGTTACCCGTAGGGGCGGGTTTACCCCGCCCGAATCAATTTGGCGGGCGGCATAAAGCCGCCCCTACAGTTTTTCATACCTTCTAATCCGTGTAATCTGCGTAATCTGCGGATCCTCAATTCTTCAATCTTCAATCTTCAATCATCAATCCATCGTCACCCGCATGATCTCTTCAGGGGTTGTAATCCCTTTTCTTACCTTTGATATCCCATCTTCCCTCAGGGTTTTAAAACCTTTCTCTTTTCTGGCAAAAGTACGAATTTCATCAAAAGTTGCTTCCTCCATAACCATCTTTTTTATAGCGTCATCCACACAGAGAAGCTCATAGATGCCGATCCGGCCCCTGTACCCCTTGTTATTGCAAAAATCACATCCTTTCCCCCGTTTGACCTTGAACCTCTCCGAGTTTTTAATCCCAAGCATTGAAAGCTCTGCATCGCTAATATCCGTCCATTCGCTGCAATAAGAGCACACCACCCTGAGTAATCTTTGAGCAAGCACAGCGCGAACGGACGCGGCCACGAGAAAGGGCTCGGCCCCCATATCCATGAGTCTGTTGAAAGCGCTGGGCGCATCGTTGGTATGGAGGGTGGAAAGAACAAGGTGTCCGGTGATTGCAGCCCGCAGGGATACCTTCAGAGTATCTATGTCCCGGATTTCGCCGCCCATGATAATATACGGGTCCAGCCGCAAAAAGGCGCGCAGGGCTGTTGCAAAGGTGATGTTCTCACCTGAATCGACCTGGGTCTGGGTTATGCCTCTTATCGTCAGTTCTACAGGGTCTTCAATACTGGTGATATTGGTAGTTTCGGAACGAAGCATCTGCATGGAGCCATACAGGGTAGTTGATTTGCCGGAACCGGTAGGGCCTGTTACCAGCATGATGCCATGGGGTGATTTCAGATATTTCTTGAAATCCTCAAGCAACCCCGGCTCCATGCCTAACGAATCGAGATGAATGATCTCATCATGGGGCGGCAGCAGCCGGAGCACTGCTTTTTCTCCGTGGACAGCAGGGATGACCGATACCCGGACATTTACCCCTTCGATATCCACATCAAGAGTCTGGGGCTTAAAGTAAAAGGCCCCGTCCTGCGGTTTTCTCCTCTCGGCAATGTCGAGGCCGGCCATTACCTTTATTCTCGATACGAGCTTGCTGCACAGGTCGTAGGGGAGTGTTTCCGTTTTTATCATCATGCCGTCTACTCTGAACCGGGTAACGAGTTCGTTCCTCCCGGGCTCTACATGGATATCCGATGCCCCCTTGTTGATGGCTCGAAGCATGAGCTTTTCTAACAGCTCTATGGCAAAACCGATACCCTCCACTTCGATCTTGTCGTTCAGATTTATGGATGTATCGTACTCCATGGTGTAGAAGAGGTTTTGCATCTTCTTGAGTTTTGTGGACGTGGTGAGAACAAGCTTCACCTGTCTATTGGCCAGTCTCGATATATTCTGGAGCAAAGCCATTTGCACAGGGCCTGCGCATACCAGCAAGAGCTCTCCTTTTTCACCCGTCCCCACAGGAAGCACCCTTGCCTTTAATGCCATTTTTTTTGGGATTGTCTTGATGATTCCCTTTTCAATGTTTTCTACCTCACGGTTGAGGAGTGGAATACCCAGAAATTCAGACAAGTAACCGGCCAGTTCGTCTTCACTTAAGAACCCTTCTTTTACAGCAATGGTTCCGATCTTTTCCCTGACCAGCCGCTGGGAGGCAAGCAGCCCGGACAGCGCCTTGCGTGTAACCACATTTTTCTCAAGAAGAAATTCACCAAATTTATCAAATCGTGCCATAATTGCTCGTTGCTCGTTACTGGTTGCTCGGTTCTCGTTACTGGTTGCTCGTTGCTTGTTACTCGTTTTCTTGTTTCCACGCTCCAGCATGGGAATCAGACAAAGGACTCATTTGGTATTTGTTTTTCATTCGATGTTGGACGTTCGATGTTAATTCTTTAAAGATGAACGTCCAACATCGAACATTGAACGTCGAACGTCGAATAATGATGTCGCTCCGCTCTTTCAAATTATTTTAAAATCGAATAAAAAACCAATGCCGAACC
>JAUWMY010000080.1 GCA_030612945.1 Desulfobacteraceae bacterium | reverse complement strand
GCTGATTGGGCAGATTCCATCGGTGGGTTCCAGGAGAGGGAAAAGAGGCTGGCCATTATGAAGGACACATCACTGGGCGGGGTTTGGGTGTTGGCCTTGATTCTGGCACTATTGGCCAGATGGGTTGCATTTGAAAGGATTTTGGGCGCTTGCTCCTTCATCTGGCTTTTACCAATTCTTACACTATCCAGGGGAATGATGGTGGATCTTATCACTACTCTTCCGTATGCGCGAGCAGAGGAGGGGATGGCAAAACCCTTTGTGAAAGGCGCATCTCCAAAACACAGGCTTGCGTCGCATCTTATATGTTTGGTAATTTGTCTGCCATTTGGGCCACTGGGCCTGGCATTCTTTATATTTGCGGGATTTGTGACATGGCTGTTCAAGGTGCGGTGCCTGAAGCGGTTCGGTGGAATCACTGGCGACCTTCTTGGAACAGCAAATGAGATGGTGGAAATATGTCTTTTATTGATATGCGCCTTGCCCGGGAAGAGTATTCTCAGTTATACCGGGTGGGCCTGGGTATTGAACGCCTACTAAATAAGGTAATAATCTATGACAACCCAGAAACAAAGAGGCACGGTAGTAGATCCGTCATCCGGGTCGCCCACCTGTGAAATCGTTACGATTGGTACAGAACTGCTTTTAGGCCAAATTATGGACACAAACACGACATACCTGGCCCAGGAGCTGGGCAGGGCGGGTGTAACGGTCTGTTTCCGGACAGAAGTGGGTGATCACATGGAGGAAATTATAGAGGTCCTTCGCGGTGCCTTAAAAAGGTGTGACATGGTCATTACAACGGGGGGGCTTGGACCTACTCTGGATGATCTGACCCGGGAGGCCGTTGCCAGGGCGGCAGGTGTTGAACTGGAGTTCAGGCAGAATTTGATGGAGGAAATCGAGAAGACTTTTCGACGGTACGGATATCAAATGCCTGAAAACAACCGCAGGCAGGCCTTTGTGCCCGCAGGGAGCCAGGCTATCTCAAACCCGGTAGGCACTGCTCCCATATTTATTATGGAGGTCAATGGAAAACCCGTTGTCTGCCTTCCAGGTGTTCCAAGAGAACTGAAATTCCTGTTAAGGACGGAAATTATCCCCTGGCTCGGGCAGCGATTTAACCTGAGCGACCACAGGCTTACTTACAGGGTAATAAAAACAGTAGGAGTTGGGGAAAGCAAGGTGGATCATCTGATTGGTGACCTCATACTACCAGGGAAAAACCCTGAGGTCGGGCTTTTGGCCTCCCAGGGCGAAATCAAGATCCGAATCGCGGCGAGGGCAGGGAGCGAGCAAGAAGCGCAGGCGCTTATTGATCCAATTGATAAAGAAGTTCGATCCAGACTGGGAAGCAGGGTCTTTGGTTATGATAAGGACACCCTTGAGGGAGTGGTGGACAATCTATTGGCCAAAAAGGACCTGTTTCTCTCGATTTTTGAGACCTTTACAGGCGGGCTGGCCGCAGAGAAGCTGCACCGTCTTGTCCCAAGTCAAGTTTCAAAAAGCATTGTCATACCAGACGAAGGACATATCGTCCAATGGCTCGGCCATAGCAATATGGCGAAGGGAGACGAAACCGCAATGGCCATTGCTCGAAAGTTAAAAAAGCAGGAATTTAGTGGCGTTGGTCTTGCTATCCTGGGGTTTCCAGAGGAAAGAGAAGGGAATTATAGAGTAAAAGGGGTTACCGCAGTGGCAGGGGAGGGGATTGAGAGGATTTACTCCTGGGAGATGGGTGGTGATCTCAACACCCTCCGGCAACGAGGTGCTGTAATCGGGCTTAACACATTGCGGCTTTCAATGCTCGAAACATCCAATGCGTAAAACCGCGAATTGCAGAAAAAATATTAAGATCTTGCTTGGTTACCTTTTCTGTATGATTTCCCCTTCACAGTTCTTCATTTTCTCTATATAAGTATGGTAGGTGTTGACAGGTTCAGAGTTTCGGTAAACCCTGAACCTCTGAACCCGTGAACGGTTATTAAGTATGTAATAGTTTAACAATATGTGGAATTTGATTTCACATCCTTTGGTAAATATTTGCTACTTTTTCTAAAGTGATTCGATCACTATTAGTGTTAACTATATGAAATTTTTAGTAATATAATTGCATACTTTGGTTTGCATGAATTTTGCAGAAATCTATTAGACTTTGGTTGTAACTCCGCACAACCGGATTAATGCCTTAAGCGAATGGCAATGGCCGTACATCGTTTCGGAGTTTAGGCGTGAGCCTTTTATAAAATCCTTACGGATACACTCCACCCGAACTTACGATTAATCAATAGTTGAGGAAATAATGAGGCCTCAAAAAATTCCTTTATTGAGACAGCGAAAATGACGGATAAGGATAAAACAAAGGACCAACTCATAGAGGAATTGAACGGGCTTCGCAATCGCTTAACTGAATTGGGAGGAGCTGGCGAGGAGCAACGGGAGGACGATGCACATGCGGAGAGCAGGGAAATTGATCTGGAAAAACTGACAAAGCAGAAACAGTCAGCTCTCGAGGAACGGTATCGTGCATTATTCGAAAATAATCCCATTGAGACAATCATCGTAGATCACGAAACGAAAGTGACCGGGTCCAACCTGGCAAAAGGAAGACCGGGCGGGAGAGTGCCTGATATCGGGGATGTGATGTACGAAGATTATGCTGGGAAGCATGAAATCGACATGCATAAAGAATTGGTGAAATGTATAAATTCAGGCGTATCAAAAGAGTTTCCCAAACAAAAATATGACGGCAAGTTTCTTCAAATAAGGATTTCTCCCTTTTCCGATGGAGCGATCATAACTTCAATAGATATCACTGACCGGATTCTGGCTGAAAATTCTATGCGAAAAAGCCAAAGACAAACGCGGGTCCTGGCACATGCGCTCGAAAGTTGTTCGCAGCCCTTTGCCGTAGGTTATCCTGATGGCCGGATAATGACTTACAACACTGCCTACTGTAAACTGACCGGCTACAGCAAGGAAGAATTAAGCGAGGTGAAGCGCTTTAAGGACATAACCCCCGAGAAGTGGCATGAGGTCATGACAAAGGCGGAGGAGAAGATCCGTCAAACCAGACAGCCGCAGCGTTTTGAAAAGGAATACATCCGCAAGGATGGCTCCAGGGTTCCTGTGGAGGTTTGGGAGCATCCAATTTTTGATAGCAAAGGTAGCCTACAGCATTTTTACTCATTTATTATCGACATAAACGACCGCAAGCTCGCGGGGGAGGCCTTGAGGAAAAGCGAGGCGCGCTATCATGCATTATTGGGGGACAACCCAATTGAAACCATCCTTGTAGACCAGGAAGCAAGGGTGATCGATTCCAACCTGTCGAAGATAAGTTCAGGCGGAACAGTGCCTAATATTGGGGACGTGATGTTCAAGGACTACGCTGGAGAACTTGGCGTTGGTATGCATAAGGAATTGATTGAATGTATGAAATCGGGCGCATCAAAAGAGTTCCCTGAGAAAAAATACGGAAACAGATTCCTTCGTGTAAAGATTTCACCCTTTTCCGGTGGGGCCGTCATAACTTCAGTGGATACAACAGAGCTGAATCTGTTGAATGAGACACTCGGGGAATCAAGAGAAGAATACCTCAAGATATTTGAGAATGCGGCTACTGCCATTGTGATTGTTGAAGAGGATATGACACTCTCAATGGTGAATAAGGAATTTGAAAAATTGAGCGGATATCCCAGACAAGACCTGGAAGGCAAGATGAAATGGACTGAATTTGTTGTTGAGAAAGATTTTGAGATGGTGAAAAGATTTCATGCCAGGATAAGACAAAGAAAAGGGGTAATGCGGGGTGAGTATGAGTTTTGCTTTATTGACAAAACCGGGAATGAAAAGGATGTTATTAATAATGTAGGAATGATTTCCGGGACCAGGAGATGTATAGCGTCGTTGTTAGATATTTCTTCCCGTCAATATGAGTTAGAATTGCGCGTTGCTGAACTTAGACAGGCACACGACGAACTATCCCAGTACTCTCACATATTGTCTTACGACCTTCGAGCCCCCTTGCGGGCTATTCGCAATTACGCCGAATTCTTGCGCGAAAATCTGGAAGAAACTTTAAACGAAGATCAAAAATTGTATCTGGATGGACTTGACCGTGCGGTACGAGAGGCAGGAGACATGGTTCAGGACCTCCTGGAATTTTCGCGGATTGAGGGGCAAGGTGTCCCCATCGTGAAAGTCCATATGGGGGATTTTTTAAGGGAACTGATCGACTCTTTACAAGTGTTGTCCGGCGTGAACGTTGTGATTGGAAATGACTGGCCATCCATTGAGGTGCAACCGTCGCTGCTTTATGAAATCTTTAACAGGCTCATTGACAATGCAGTAAAATTCAACAAATCCCCCCAAAAACTCATTGAAATTGGCTGGCGAGCGGCTGATGAAGATAGCTATGAGTTCTCTGTGCGAGACAATGGCATAGGGATTAAGCCGCGCTATAAGGAGAAAATTTTCGGTTTATTTGAAAGGCTGCACACCTTTGAGGAGTATCAGGGAACGGGAATTGGCCTGGCCGTCGCGAAAAAGTGTACTGATAAACTGGGTGGCTCGATACGCCTGGAATCAGAATCAGGCAAAGGAAGTACGTTTTTTGTGACACTTCCACGGGCACAAGAAAAAAGTGAGTAAGACTGATTTTTTGTAACATCTCAATAAGTCCGGGCATTCCGACTGCTTCCCCCTTTTGCAAAGGGGGATTGAGGCCTGCCCTGGTGCGACTTGGTGGTCATATGTTGTAGCCTGTCCAAGCAGTTACGCTTGATCAGCCTCTTTCGCAACGTATCAAGGCCAGGTCTGGGCCAGGGGGGATTTTTCTGATACAGCCCGGACTTTTTGAGAATTTACGATTTTTTTTAACAACCACGTGAAATATGGGGATAACCATTTTTAGACCAAATAACAAATCCAGACCCCTTCGTATCCTGCTTGTAGAGGAAAGCGAGCACGACTTCCTTGCCTTCCGTCGCACCTTTGAAAAGAGCCGGTTTGCAAGCGAGATTACGCGCTATGTGCGGGCAGAGGATGCCCTGGTAAGACTCGAGGCCGATGCTGCTTCGTTCGACTTAGTGGTTACGGAGCATAAACTACCAGGGATGCCCGGTCTGGAGTTGTGCAAAGAGCTGATTGACCTCCAGATCTCATTGCCTATGGTGCTCTTGACCGGGGCAGAGAGTGAAAGTCTTCCTCTTGAGGCGCTGAAGGAAGGTTTTGATGACTATCTGGTGAAAGACACTGCCCAGGGATATCCGGGGCTCCTGCCCATTGTGCTTTTGGACGTGGTGCGAAAACATGAATATCGCCAGGCCATCAAGCGTATGGAGAAAGAGAGCAAGACCCGGGCTCCCTATGACGCTGTTTCAGAGAATCTGACTGAAATGGTTTGTCGCTCCTTGCCCGATACAACCCTCACCTATGTAAACGACGCCTGTTGCAGGTATTTCAGGAAAAAGCGCGAAGAGCTTCTAGGCCAGAGTTTTATGAGATTTATTAACGAGGAGGACCAGGAAAATGTGGAAAACCACTTTGACTCCTTGAACTACGAAAGCCCGGTGGGGAAAATTGAATACCGCGTTATACTGCCCAATGGGGAGATCCGCTGGCACGAATGGACGAACCGGGCCATGTTTGATGAACAGGGTGGTCTCACTGAATTTCAGTCCGTAGGGACCGATATCTCCGGGCGAAAGCGCGCAGAGGAGGATTTGCGGCAGACTGAAGAGCGCTATCGGTTCCTGGCGGAGAATGTTTTTGATGGGTTTTTTATATGCGAAACCATATCCGGAAATTTTCTGCTTATTAACAAAAGGGCCTGCGATATTCTTGGGTATCCCATGCAGGAGGCGCTTTCACTCTCCATATTGGATATGGTAGCCTCCGGGGAAAACGAGAAACTCAAGGAGGATATTAGAGGAGAAATCGAGGGAACAACCATTACCCCTCTTCGGGGCGCTTATAAAATGGTGCGTAAAGACGGTTCAGAATTTAAGGCCGAAGTATCAGCATCTGTAGTGTCTTTTCAGGGAGGACAGGCCCTTCAGGGAGTATTCAGGGATATAGGCGAACAGGAAGACACCCGGAAGGAGCTTGAAAAGGCCCGCAGGTTAGAAGGGGTTTCCACCCTGGTCAGCGGGATTTCACACCAGTTTAATAGTGAACTTGCAGAGATCACAGGAGACATCGGACGTCTTGAATCTGATTTTCCTGAAGATGAGAGCATCAACAGATATGTTGAACCCATATACGATGCCACCCAGCGAATGTCCCGTCTGAGCGGCCAATTGTTAGGCTGTACAGGCAATGGAGAGTACAAGCCTGAAATCATATCACTAAATGAAATTGTAGAAGAGACCATTACCCTGGTACAGCACACCATCGATCCTGCTATTCAGATTGAGCCTTTATTAACAGACGATATTTCAAATGTAGAAGCTGATCCAGCCCATATTCAGCTCGAACTTGCAGCCTTGATGACAAATATAGCCGAGGCCATAGAAGGTCCGGGCCTTATTAAAATTATTACAAAAAATGAAGAAATGGATGAGGAATTGGCGAAAAAATATTCCGGTCTAAGCCTTGGGAGTTACGTGTGTCTGACGCTGGAGGCCGATGGAAAAGGGATGAATGAGACCACAAGGCGCAAGCTAATCGAGCCCCTTCTAAGAGCAAATTTTGAGGAGCGAGGTCTGGGTGTGGCTATTGAGCCTGAAATAACAGAAGGCCATGATAGCCGGGTTTCCGTTGACATATACTTTCCAGCTTCCGAATCGAACAAAACAACACCCGAAAAGGCAAATACAGAACAGCCCGAAGGAGAAAGAACAGTTCTGGTTATTGAGGATGAAGAGACTGAAGTAGGCATAACCCGGGCGGTACTGGAAAAACTTGGTTACAATGTCTTAGAAGTCAAATCCGGGATGGAGGCTGTTAATCTCGCAAGGACATTTAAAGGGGGAATTGATCTGGTTTTTCTGGATATTGTTTTACCTGATATGGGAGGCGAGGAGGTTTATTCACTCCTCATGGAAGCCCGCCCTGACATGAAAGTAATCGTATGCAGTGGATATGCGAATGACGGTCTTGTCCAGAGGCTTTTAGATGCGGGGGTTCAAGCCTTCATTCAAAAACCATTTACAGTTGCGATGGTATCAGAAAAACTGGAGGAAATACTTCAAAGACAATGATCGAGGGTCTTGAAATCTTTTCTTAGATTCCTGAAAAGGGGGCCCTTAGGCCAGGCATACTAACAACAATAGCTCTGAAAGGTAGTCCCTAGCCGTTCTTTTAAATGATAACTATTTTTAGAGGACGGAATAGACCCGCTTAATGTATCATTGGACGAAGATGATTTGACAAGAGTCAAAACCAGGATTTACTTAACTTGACACCCCCCTTTATGATACCTGAAATCTTATCGAACTTGAAATACTGGCAATTACAAAAGGTCTGGTTTGATGTATTGGATGGTATCATATATGGCCAATCCTGCAGTGATAGAACCCCCGGAAGAATTGATATAGAGGTTTATATCCTTATCCGGGTCTTCAGATTCAAGGAAAAGCATCTGGGCAATGATCATATTGGCCATATCATCATGCACCTGCTCTCCCATAAAGATTATTCGATCCTTTAAGAGGCGGGAATAGATATCGTAAGAACGCTCACCGCGGCTGGATTGTTCAACAACAATGGGTATAAGCATAGTTTCTGGATTCTCTTCCTTACTGTCATATACCTTGGATAAGTTGCAGTATATCCGGCATCGGGCTCCCGAACCGCTCACTCTTTTTTGCCTTTCTCCCGATGAGCCGATGCCGCTTCGGGCTCCTCGGATTCCTCCTGCGCTAACCCAATAGCACCGCGCGCCTTTTTGAGGATGCGGGCAGAGACGTCAGGGTGTTCCTTCAAGAAGTGCTTGGCGTTATCTCTGCCCTGTCCAATCCGTTCCTCATCAAAAGAATACCAGACCCCGCTCTTGTCGATAACTTCCGTTTGAACAGCCATGTCAAGGAGATCACCCGCTGCGGATATCCCCTCGCCATATATGATATCAAATTCCGCCTCTTTGAAAGGTGGCGCCACCTTGTTCTTCACCACCTTCACGCGGGTCCGACTCCCAACAACCTCCTGCCCGTCCTTGATGTTTCCGATCTTCCGGATGTCAAGTCTAACCGACGAGTAGAACTTAAGGGCCTTTCCTCCGGGCGTGGTCTCAGGGTTCCCAAACATAACCCCGATCTTCATGCGAATCTGATTGATAAAGATAACGGCCGTCATCGACTTGCTGATACTGGCGGCCAACTTCCTTAATGCCTGTGACATTAGTCTGGCCTGCAGACCCATGTGGACATCCCCCATATCGCCTTCAAGCTCTGCCTTAGGCACCAGCGCTGCCACCGAATCAACAACCACAACATCCATGGCGCCACTGCGGATCAAGACCTCGGCAATCTCCAGGGCCTGTTCGCCAGTATCTGGTTGAGAAACCAGCAGATCATCGAAGTTCACTCCCAGCTTTTTAGCATACATGACATCCAGGGCATGTTCAGCATCGATAAAGGCTGCAAGACCATCCCGCTTCTGTGCTTCGGCCATGATGTGAAGGGCCAGTGTGGTCTTGCCCCCAGACTCCGGCCCAAAGATTTCAATGACCCGCCCTCGCGGTATGCCTCCCACTCCCAGGGCATGGTCCAGGGCAAGTGAGCTGGTTGAGATAACAGGAATGTCCGCAATCACCCGGCCACCCAATTTCATGATGGAACCCTTGCCGAACTGACGCTCTATCTGATCCATCGCCAGTTGGACCGCTTTTTGTTTGTCCGTCGGCATGCTACCCACAAATATCCTCCCTCATTGAAACAATTCAGGGGTAAGGGAAATGGCGAACATAGGTCGCCTCTATTCTATTCTTTTGTCCCTTTTGAAAACTCAATGATAATCATCCCTATCAATATAACAATGCCA
>JAUWMY010000273.1 GCA_030612945.1 Desulfobacteraceae bacterium | reverse complement strand
TTGAGAGTATATGTTTTGTGAGCTCTTTTGTTTTGAGCACCGAAGGATTGCCACCGATCTCACAATAGTTTGCGGGATGACCGCCGTGTCTTTGAACGGCGTCAAATGCAGTAAGGGAAGCCCCCCCGCCACCGATAATTAATCCTAAGTTGCCATCAAACTCGATCAACCTTCCGGCTACCCCTTTTTGGTCAAGATTATCAATCTCGGCCGCCTTTTTTTCAAAATCGCTTTGTTTTCGTTCTCCTTTGATTCTATCCGGATTATTCTCCTTCTCCGCAATTGATCTGTTTCTGAACAGGGCGTCATCGTCTATTTCCAGATGGCAGTCTAAGGCCACTCTCCTTCCATCCGCGGTTTGGGCCAGGGGATTTATTTCCGCAATAGTGGCATCGTTTTCTAAAAAGATATTCGCTAAGAGGGAAAAAATATTGGATAACCCCAATAGCGTTTTACCGCTAACCCCGGTCAAAGAAATCATTTCCCTTGCCATATACTCTGGCAGACCGCTTCGGACCGAAAAATGTCTTTTTTGCACCATTTCCGGCTTTTGCCTGGCCAGTTCTTCAATATCAACCCCGCCTTCGGCAGAAAAGATTGCGACCGGCTCTTTAGCCACTGTGTCATATGTTATCCCTAAATAAAATTCCTGGGCAATATCCAGTTTTTCTTCCACCAGGGCCCTATTCACACGGTAGCCTCGAACATTACTGAAAAGCATTTGTTTGAGCATGGATTCGGCCTCTTTTTGATCCCGGGCCTCTAAAACCCCCCCTGCCTTCTGGCGACCTCCGATCGGGATCTGGGCCTTAATTATGTTCGGTGAAGGAAGGGAAGAGACATCTTCATAACTTGTAACTACAACCCCCGAGGGTATGGGAATGCCCTTGGCTGAAAGGATCTCTTTTGACTCATATTCTAATAACCGCATTTTTGCTCCTTTTGTCGAAATGAACTTTGTCGACAATATTAAAAAAAATTCAGTTTGTCAATAAAAAATCAGCTCAGGCACAAAAAATAAAATCAATTATTCAGGGGCTGGATAAACATATCTTGCCGTAGCAACTTCTTTAGGCCAAACGATCTCAAGTTTCCCATTTATCCACTGAACTAAGTAGGTCGGAAGGCTGTTCTGCTGCGTTTTTTTGCCGTAGGAGACGAATTTTACTGGCCCGAACACGGTCATCATCTCGGTCTCGGAAAGGGCATCCCGCACGCCCTTGTGTGTCAAAGATTCAGCCCTTTTCAAGGCATCAGCAATAACATACATGGCCGCATAGGCCTGTGCACCGTGGTATCCTGGGGTAATACCATACTTTGCCACAAACCTGTCAAAATAGTCTCTGGCGCCAGGGTAGGGGACAGATGGGGTCCAAAGAGTGTGACAATAGACATATTCTGCAGCTTCACCTGTAAAACCTGCGGCGTTTCCAACATAAAGTCTGGGGTCGAGATTGTGCATTTTGACCTGTTGCATGAGCAGTGATGCCTCCATTGGAGAGGAATTCATATAAACAAGCTCCGGGTTTTTTGCTTTTACCTCCAAAAGAAGCGGGTCTAATTCAGTGGCGCCTGCCTCATAGCCTTCGTTCATGACCACGTCTATGCTCAATTCTTCACATAGCTTAACAAATCTTTTAGCGCCAAACTGCCCCGAATAGGTATTTTCGTGGAGGATTGCAGCAGTTTTGACACGGGCCACCTTCTTCAGAAATGAAGCGAGGGCCCTGGGATGTTCGCTCACTGGCGGATTGATCCTGAAGATATACTTCCAGCCCTGCTCCGTAATCTTGTCTGCTGAAGCTGTATTCACAAGGAATGGGACCTTACGTTGCCGGGCCACGGTCGCGGCCCCCCAGGTCACTGAGCTGGACCATCCGCCGCCAACGACAACGACTTTATCCTGTAAAATCAATTTTTCAATGGCTGAGCGGCCCACATCAGGTCTTCCGGTTGTATCTTCGATGATCAGGTCTATTCCATTGCCGTTTACACCACCAGTTGCATTAATCTCTTTAACGGCCATTAGAAAAGACTTTTGTTCAATTTCCCCAAACCTGGCTAACTTGCCAGTCAACGGGAGGAGCACGCCCACCTTGATGTTTTCAGCCAGGGCAGGGACCACAGCAGTTGTCCCCATAAAAAACAGGGACAAAAATATATACAACAGCTTAAGTATTTTTTTCATGAAATTCCTCCTTTCACGTCTCTATCTTTTCCAGCACTTCCCCTGCCCCGTTCAAGAGAAACAGCATAAAACCGTATTCACCGGCCCGCTGAGACAGATCTTCGTATAGGATAGCCTGTACCTCGTATTTGAGTCCTTTTTCGCGCACGAGAAAGCTGAGTCCCTGCTGGGCCTCCTCCTTTTCAAGAAAGACAGGAATAAAGGTTTCATCGTTCTTAGCGTCTTGCTGGCCCAGAAACTGCTCAACTCCTCCCGGGTCCTGTATGACCACCCAGACCCACTGATCCTTTTCAATCAATTTGCTCATTACACACTCCTTTTAGTAGCTCTTTAGAACCTCTATTTTGCATCTTTAAACGTAATTAGATTTAGTGAATGACTATTTCTTCAACAAGTTTCAGGAATTCCGATATATTATAATGTTGCCTGTTCAACTTCAGCAATAACTTTAGGCCCGACACTATGTTGGGCAACTGCCAATTCATATCTGGATTGAAGATTCATCCAAAATTCGGCACTGTTGCCAAAGTATTGGGCAAGCCGCAGAGCAGTTTCTGCAGAAATGCCGCGTTTGCCGTTAAGAATTTGTGTAATTCGCCCTGAAGGCACACGCAATGCCAATGCAAGCCTGTTAGCCGAAAGTTCCCGTGCCTCCATTTCACGCTTTAACAAACGTCCTGGGTGAACTGTTTTCATGGTTTTACCCCTTGTGGTAATCTATGATTTCAACATCGTATGCATTCCCATTTTTAAACCGAAAACAAATGCGCCAGGGGCCATTAACAGTCATAGCCCACTGACCTGCCCTGTCACCAGATAGCTTATGCAACCCTACACTTTTTAAAGGGCTTAAATCATTTAAGGACGTTGCAGCATCAAGCGCAGCGAGTAACTCGTCTGCAGCGTCGTTGTCAAGGCTGCGAAATTTGGATATTTTTCCATCTTCATAAAAACGTCGAGAGCGACTATTAGCCCAGGATTGAATCATACATGAAATGTAATACATTTATCGTAGTATGGCAAGCGTTATATCTATCCAAGAGTTGGAGTAGTATAGGGTAAATTGGAAGCAATAGTCCATGGATCTTCCCATGGAAGGACTGACTTTTTGCTGATCGGCCTGTAACATCTCAATAAGTCCGGGAGTTCTGATTGCTTCCCCCTTTTGCAAAGGGGGATTGAGGGGGATTTTTCTGATACAGAGCCCGGGCTTTTTGAGAACTTACATCGGCCTGAGGCATAAGGTTGGTAACATTGAATATATTCAGATGGCGATACAACTGACCACTGACCACTGACATTACCCTTTTTTCATATAAGGCCTCAACTCTTCAAACTGAAACGCCTCGTCTATTTCTCTTAGCGTATCCGCCTTTCTCCTTTTTCGGTGCCTGATAAGATAGCCGATATCCTCAAGTATTGCATAATATGCAGGCACCATGGACAGGATGAGAAGGGTGGAAAAGGCCAGCCCCCACATAATTGCAGTAGCCAGCGGTGCCCAGAAAATGGATTTGCCTCCCAGGCCCAATGCCATTGGCGCCAAGCCGAAGATGGTTGTAAGAGAGGTAAGTATAATGGGCCGCATACGCACATGGCATGCTCTCACGATGGATAGATAAAGCTGCCTGGGGTGTTCTTTCCGATAACGGTTTATAAAATCGATTAAAACTAATGAATCATTTACAACAATTCCCACGAGCGTCAAAAGACCGATTAAAGTGACAAAGGTTAGCGGGTTGTTGCTTACGAGAAGTCCCACCATAACACCAAGGCTGGCAAAAGGGATAGTAATCATGATAATAAAAGGTTGGCTGAAAGAGTTGAATTGCAGGGTGAGGATAAAGAATATAAGCAAAAGCGCCACCACACCTGCTTTCCCCAATTCCTCAAGCGATTTATTAGTCTCATCCTGCAGCCCTCCTGCAATCAATCTTGAGCCGGGAAAATTAATTTTGATATTATCAAAATAGTCCCTGGCAATTTTATTGGCTTTCACCGCCGTCATCCTCTCCCCGCTCAAGTTTGAAAGTAACCCTGACAGGCCCTTTTGATCTTGTGCAATCTCCTTGATATTTGCAGTCAACCGCACGGTCTGTCTCCCGTTATAATGGCCAATACTATGGAACCCCGGGGTCAGCCGTATTTCAGCCAATTCCTTTAAAGGGATCCCTCCATGCCCTGGAATAACCACCTTAAGGTTAACCAGGTCATCAAAGTCGCGCCTGTATTCAGGCAGGTATTTTAACTTTATGTCCTGCTCTTCATCACCTTCATTATAGGTAGCTACTGTCAGGCCGTAAAATGCCGCCTGAACTGTCATGACAAGGTAATTGTGATCAATCCCGTATTTGTTTGCTTTTGCCTCATCTACAGTAATCTCCATAAATTGTTTAGACCTTGAAAAATCGTCCTGAATATCCATTATACCTTTATGCCTTGCCAGCTCCGCCCGAAGGAGTCGTGAGATTGAGGCCGAGGTCT
>JAUWMY010000193.1 GCA_030612945.1 Desulfobacteraceae bacterium | reverse complement strand
CCGGGAATGGGAAGGCCGCTGAAAGGGCGGGAGAGCCAGAAAACCTGCCTGAATAACATAGGCGTAACCTTCGCGGACAGAGGGGACAGCCGCAGGATCTTGAGGATAAAAAAGGGAAATCCCCGGATCGATTCATTTCGGTCCGGGGATTTTTTTATTCTGGGCTATAAGAAAAACAAAAATATTGAAGGGAGGTGGAAAATGAAAACAGGGGTGATTCTTTATATTGTCGGCGGTGAAGGCCCGTATGACGGGCTTGATTTGGAACAGGCAGTAAATGGATTAAACCTTGAGGCAGACAGAGTAGAGGCGGTCTATTCCAGGTCGAGCAATTTTGATGTCATGGATGCATGGTGGTCACTCACGGCAAAGGGCATGAAGCAAATTGTTTGTATGATCGCCGAGATCGCCAATGGTTCCGGGCTCAGGTTGACGGGCCGTGAACTTCGATTGTGTGGCTGATGAAGGCTGTATAAACAGCTTGGCCCATCTATGTTGGCGTTGAATTTTTAATGCTTGAAATGACACACGTTATTACCAATTCTTATAAAATAAAAGGAGAATGTAATTATGATAAAGAGCTTAAAAAAACCGATGACTATAATAATAACCGGATTGCTATTATTCGGGTTATCAATAGTCTCAGAAAATAAGATTTTGGCACAGGGTGATGTTAAAAAACAATTAAAAGAACCTGTCACGCCGGTATTCGTGAGCATATCAACGGATGATCTTCTGGATGCGGATGCGGCTGTTCATTTTGTTGAACAGGCTGCTAAACGGGGACATCAGGTTTCTATTCTGCTCAATTCAAGAGGTACACGTCTTGTGCTTGATACTGTTGCAAAGCCGATTTACGGCAAGCAGAACAAGAGTATTCAGGATAGGCTAAAAGCGCTTATTAAGAAAGGAGTTAAAGTGATAGTTTGCTTCGGGCATTCGAAGTATGATGGACGAAAAAAATCGGATCTGATTGATGGGGTTACTGTAGGTGGGCCTAATATAGTTATGCCGGCATTGTTTGAGAAAAATACAAAGGTCATTAGCTGGTAAATATCCAGGTGTCCTTACAATCCATTAGAGTTAACCTGAAACCCAAAATGGAGGTTCGGTTAATCTGGCATCAATAGATTAACACCGTGTCTAAGAAAAGTAAACCCTACAGGAATCCCACCTTTGGGATCTTCTAACGGAAAAAAAGGAGATTTAAGATGAAAAAAATTTTTACCCTATTAATTGCTATAATTTTTATGGCATTAAGTGTTCCAGTCTATGCGCATTTTCAGATGATCTATTCGCCGGATAGTGTCCCAAAATCAAAGAAGCTTAATCTCAAGCTGATCTTTACACATCCATTTGAGGCAGGTCACACCATGGACATTGGAAAGGATGAAAATGGGAAGATCCATTCGTCCATAGCCTTTGGTGAAATGCACAAAAAGAAGAAAAAGGATCTGCTTAACAAGTTAAAACCTATTACTTTCACCAGCCCGATCAATAGCGGAAGGGGATATGAGGCCAATGTAAGGCTTAAGGGGATGGGAGACCATATCTTCTACTTTGTTCCTGCACCGTACTATGAAGATTCAAAGGACTTCTACATACAGCAATGCGCTAAGGTCATATTCAATGTGGCTGGTGCGCCAACAGACTGGAGTGTTCCGGTAGGTGACCCTCTGCCTGTAGAGATCGTTCCCCTGGACAAGCCCTATGCCCTGTGGGTTGGTAACGTCTTCCGTGGCCTTGTGACCTGTGGTGGCAAGCCGGTTCCCAATGCTAAGATTAGGGTTGAATACATGAATCATGATATTAAAGATAACGCATTTGTGAAAAAGGCAAAAGTTGAGGCGCCCCATGCTGCAATGATTGCCCAGATAATCAAAGCGGATGCTAATGGTGTCTTTACTTATGGTATCCCCAGGTCGGGCTGGTGGGGTTTTGCTGCCCTTGGTGCGAGTGGAAATCTCAAGCACAACGGCAAGAAACTTCGCCAGGATGCGGTCATCTGGATTCAGGCCCTGGAGATGAAGTAACCGTGAACATGACAACCTGAGCAGTTACGAAAGGAGAAAGGAATATTATGCATATTTCAGAAGGCGTGTTATCTGCACCTGTGCTGCTTACAGGCGCTGCCATCACGGTGGTTGGTTGCGCCGTGGGTCTAAAAAAAATGGACTATGACCGGATACCCCAGGTGGCTTTAATGTCGTCAACCTTTTTTGTGGCATCTCTTATCCATGTCCCCATTGGGCCTTCAAGTGTGCACCTCTTATTAAACGGTGTTATAGGGCTCCTGTTAGGTTGGGCGGCCTTTCCAGCCATTCTGGTGGCTCTCACCCTGCAATCCATCCTCTTTCAATTCGGGGGGATTACAGCCCTTGGGGTCAATACGGTCAATGTTGTGGTGCCGGCCCTTGTCTGCTTTTACATGTTTAATTATGCAATCAGACGTGAAAACACTTTTATCTCTCTGGGATCAGCATTTGCCTGCGGGTTCCTGGCCGTATTTTTAACGAGCATCATGGTCGGTATTTCTTTGGTCTTCACAGGAGAGGCGTTTCTGGAGGTGTCGAAACTGGTGGTTATCGCTCATTTTCCGGTTATGATCATCGAGGGGATCATGACCGCATTTTGTGTGGTTTTTTTGAAAAAAGTCAAACCCGAAATATTAGGAGTAGCTCATGCACCGATTACATCTTTGTAAAAAGTATACAAGAATTTCAAAGGTTATTGCTTTTTTTCTTTTAACTGTGCTGTATTTGTCAATGACAGCGCCATGGTCTCTGGCTCACAAGGTCCTTCTTACAGCCTATTTTGAAGGAGACACAATCTTTGTGGAAGGTGGGTTCAGTGATGGCACACCTTGTAAGAATGCAAAAGTCGAGGTATTTGATCCCTCAGGCAAAAAGCTCCTGGAAGGTAAAACCAATGAAGATGGGGAATTTATTTTCAAGCCGCCCCAAAAGACTGACCTGAAGTTAGTGCTTAATGCGGGCATGGGGCACAGGGGCGAGTACACGGTGCCGGCAGGCGAGCTGCAGGGCGTCGTGGTTGGTAACCAAGCGACCACGACTGAAGCTATGCCTGCCCCAACCGCTGAAACCCAAAAACCCCAGGGGATCTCAGAAGCTGCTGCCCAAATAGACCCCAAAGAGATTGAATCAATCGTTGACAGGGTCATACAAAAAAGACTGCGTCCCCTTGCTCAGCTCGTTGCAAAATCCCAGCGCAAAACAGGGTTTTCGCCAACGGAGATATTCGGAGGCATTGGGTACATATTGGGTCTCATGGGGATTGCCATGTATTTTAGATACCGTAAAGGTAGTAAATCTTGAACATAGTCGAGCCTTTTGCATACGGCGATTCCTTTGTCCACCGCCTTGATCCACGCGTAAAGATCATTACAGTGTCCCTGTTTTCTATTGTGGTAGCCCTTACCTATGAACTGGATATTCTTTTTGTATCCGCAGTCACGGCTCTGGTGATCCTGGCCACGGCCAGACTGTCTATAAAAAAGGTATTTTGGCGCTTGGTTATGGTAAATGGATTCATACTGGTATTGTGGTTGTTTCTCCCATTCACCATGCCGGGTAAGCCCTTATTTACCTTATTCGGGCTTGAGGCCACTGTGGAGGGTGTTGACTATGCCGTGTTGATTACCATAAAATCGAATACCATTGTTATAGCCTGTATAGCGCTTCTTTCCACGTGCTCGGTATTTAAGCTGGTACACGCCCTGCACTACCTGTATGTGCCGGACAAACTTGTCCACATATTTTTCTTCACTTATAGATACATACACGTAATAAATCTTGAATATGTCAGGCTGACCAATGCCATGAAGGTTCGTTGTTTTATACCCAGGAACAATCTGCACACCTATAAGAGCCTTGCCTATCTCATAGGGATGCTTATCCTTAAGAGCTATGAACGATCACGTCGCATTTATAATGCCATGCTCTGCCGTGGATTCAAAGGAAAGTTCTATATCCTTGAACGCTATGAATTTCATGCATCGGATTGGCTTTTCGGAATTATCTCTCTATTATTTATTGCCGGGCTGGTGGTAATACAATGGATACCAGCAAAACTATTATAAAACTTGAGAGAGTAACCTTTGCTTATCCAGGGGGATCCATGCTTTTTGATCGGCTTGGTTTTGAGTTCAAGCAAGGGGACAGGATTGGCCTTGTGGGGCCAAACGGAAGTGGGAAGACTACACTTTTTCACATCATGATAGGGCTTCTCAAGCCCATTCGGGGAAGTGTCACAGCTTTTGGCAAGATAAGGACTATGGAGAGTGATTTCAGAGAAATGCGCAAAGAGCTTGGGCTCCTTTTCCAGGATGCAGATGACCAGCTATTCTGTCCCACCGTAGCTGAAGATATAGCTTTCGGTCCCCTTAACCTGGGCAAATCCCACGATGAGGTCCATGAAATTGTCGAACATACCCTGGAGATTCTGGGATTGAAGGGTTTTGAAAACCGGGTGACACATAATCTCTCCGGTGGAGAAAAAAAGCTGGTTTCGCTGGCAACCGTATTGGCAATGAGACCTAAAGCCCTACTATTGGATGAACCCACCACAGGACTTGATGAAGATGTCACCAAAAGAATCATTCAAGTCTTGAACGACCTGGATCTCTCCTTTGTGGGAATATCACACGACAAAGATTTCCTCAATGAAACAACCCGGAAGATATATAAATTAAATGATAGCGAGATAAGGCAGATATAAGGAGTAATTTTCCGCTTAGGAAGGACCAGGAATGTGTTAAACAGTGAATTAATCGTAATCTTAACTGGGACGGTACTCTTGGCCACTACTCATACAATATCCCCTGATCACTGGCTTCCTTTCGTTATGATTGGGAGGGCCAATAACTGGAGTATCGCTCGTATCCTGGTGCTTGCCACCCTGGCCGGGATAGGACATGTGGGCTCCTCAGTCGTTATTGGAATGATGGGGGTATTTGCCAGCAAAGAGCTTTCAGAATGTTTTGTCAATATCGCTGAAAACGCTACCTGTATACTTCTCATGGTATTCGGTTTTAGCTATGCCATCTGGGCTTGGAAGAGAGGTGGTCATCATCATCATGGCATTCCCTTTTTGGAAAAGAAACATGGCCATAATCATGCTCACTATCATGATGAATATAATGAATACATGAATGCTCATGATAATGGCAATCATAAACATCAGGTATATGAACATTTAGAGATGGATAGACATCTTAAAGAGAACCATGCTGATCATAATCACATTGTAGGTAAGTATCAACCAGATCATCATGATCATTTTCACTATCATGATTGGCTTTATCACCGACATCCTCACTTTCACAGGCTTGTCAAAGACAAAAAGGCAGGATATGGGTTGGTTGCTATCATTGGACTCACCCCCTGTGTGGCCCTTTTACCCTTAGCCTTTGCTGCCACTCCCCTCGGGTTTCCAAGTGTTGTGCTGGTAAACATTATCTTCGCAGTATGCACTATAGGAACAATGCTGGTGGTAACCACTGTAGCGTCTTTAGGTGTTACCTGGATAAAGATAGATTTTTTCGATAAATATGGGGGTGTAATTGCCGGAGTAGTAATAGGATGCCTGGGTATAATGACCAAGGTTCTTGGAATATAGATCCATAGAAACAGGAGTTTAAAAAGAATGAAACATGGAAC
>JAUWMY010000199.1 GCA_030612945.1 Desulfobacteraceae bacterium | reverse complement strand
GTCGTAAAGGCGATATTTGAGTTAGTAAGCGGTCAAAATTACACCGGTCAGTTTGATCCGGATGCTGACTACTTTCCCTATGTAATTTTACGAGAATGGGGGAGATTAGTAAGTATCGGGCATTTTGAATATACCTTTGAGAGGGCCTTAGAGGAAGAAATAAGGTGCGTAGCAGGATTTACAGGAAAATTCATAGAAATTGACCAGGATGTTAAGAAAAAGATCGAGGGATATCTGCTGAACATATCAAAAAATGGTATGTATGTTGAGAAGAATCAAGCAGTTGTTATGTGGTGGCAGCCTGCTCTCCATTTCCCCTAAACCCATGGGAGGAAATGAGAATTATTATCGGATGTTCCTTGGCAGCTTGAGCCAGCGCAGGTGCCAACCAGCGATTTTTATATAATGATTCTGACCTTGAATGATTATTTTCCACGGTCTGGAAAGGCATTCTACTTATTCTTTAGGAAAGCCAACTTCCTGGTTATATTATCCTGAATCCAGTGGCTATCCCACCACTCTATGGGATTAACAGGCATACCGCTCACCATGATACCAAAATGAAGATGATCTCCACCGGCAAGGCCGGTCTGACCGGTCAACCCTATGGCCTCCCCTTTCATCACCTCCTGATTAATGTCAACGTCTATTTTGCTAAGATGGGAGTAAACAGAGGAAAGGCCCTGCCCATGGTCTAAAACAACTGTAAGGCCATATATCCCGAGACGATCGGCAAAAATTACACGGCCATTGTTGGCAGCCTGGACTTTTGAGTTTGCCAGCGAAGCCAGATCCACACCCATGTGCACCTGTTCATCAACCTTTTTTCCTTTATAGTAGTATAAACGCCGATCAGCAAATCCAGCCATGTTGGCGGCGTTTTTGAGCCTAACCCAGGTCCCGTCCCAGAGTTTCTCAGGGTTTGTTTCTGTCCTCAGATTGTAAAAGACAGAGCCATTGTCTTTCCTCAAATTCCGATTAATCATTAGAAATTTTTTGATATCAGTGTCTGCCGGGTTAAGAGTGTAAAAAGAAAAATAAGGAAGAATACGCTTCAAGAATCGATCGGTAATATTAAGCTTCTCTGTCCGAAAGCGCTTTCTACGTATCTTGCAGTAAAAGCTGGCGGTTGACTGGTTCCCTGCCTTATCTTTTGCCCACAAGTTGACTTCGGGGTTTGCCTTTATGTTGTGGGAAATAGCAAAATAGCACACATGATACCCTTCTTCAGAGCCTTCTACCTTAAAACCCGGGAAAAGGAAATCATTGACAAATAACCCGCTCTCAATCGAGTCCGAAGAGGCCTGATACACTATAAAACCGGTCCCTCCTACGTTGACATAGTGCATTCGGCTTATGGCCCGAATAGCTGGTGGAATTGTATCCACCGTCATTTTGTGCTCAACTAAAGACTGGTTTCCATCCCCTCCCCTTCTCCGAGAATAATCCCAGACACTGATCTGCAGGTCCACCCGGCCCTGAGCCAAATTGAGTTTCGCGGGATCTATTGAAAATTCTGTATCAAATTGATGGATACCTTCACTGTTGAAAAGGCCTTTAAAGGGAAATTTTTTCTCAAATACAAGTATGTTCCGCCCTTCCTGGTTCACGGAAACCTCGACAACCTTAAGGCCCCTTTTCATATCGCTGGCGGTGAGTGAAAATTGCTCGCTTCCTGAAAGAAACTCAGGTAAAGGCTCTACCGTCACCTGGGGTTTTTCCCCTTCAAAGATACTCCACAAAAACCAGCCAACAACTCCAAGGATCAATAAAATCGATACAACCGTTATAAATAATCCTATATTTCTTCTTTTTTTCATACGTTATACAACTCTCAAAAGGTTATTTTGCCAATGACGCTTTTGGTGCAGGATAGGGTTAACCATATTCTCGCTGCAGAGTCAACCCTAACGTTGCATAAAATTTGAGTTCAAAAGGGTATAGATTGGGTCAGCAAGGGATGATTGATTATTTTCAAGGACGAAAGCGTATTGGACATACGGTGAGGTCTTGAAAATGGTCAATCGTTTCTTGATGGCCTGATATAGAGCGAGCGAAGCGCTTTTGGACCAAATATTTCTGCAACGTTAGGGTCAACCTGAATAATAACGATTTAAATACATATGTCTGAGCTTATACGCCTCACCCTTTCCATTATCTCGTTTGGGTCCAGGGTTGTGAATTCTCTATCCTTCATAAGCACCTTCCCATCCACGATTACGTCCTTCACATCGGCACCGCTGGCAGAGTAAACCAAGGCGGACATCGGATCATAAACAGGACAGAGGTTAGGTCCCTGAAGATCCACCACAATGATATCTGCCTTTTTCCCTACCTCAAGGGTCCCAATTTGATCCTCCAGACCTAATACGGAGGCTCCCCAGGTGGTGGCCATCCTAAGGACCGTTTCAGCGTCCAAAGCGACCGGATCAAGACTAAAAACTTTACTCAATTTAGCGGCAGTATCCATCTCCTGAAACAGATCCAGGTTGTTGTTGGATGAACACCCGTCTGTCCCCAGCCCAATGGGCATCCCCAGCTTTACCATATCCAAAACCCGTGCCACGCCTGAGCACAATTTCATGTTGCTCTCAGGCGCATGAACCACCTTAACACCATTTTCCTTGAGACACTCTATTTCCCTGTCATCCAAGTGTACTGCATGCGCTGCTATAAGACCATCGTTTATTAAACCGAGTTCCTCAAGATAATGGACAGGTCTTTTCCCGGTTTTCTTCAGGATCTCATTCACTTCGTCAGAGGTCTCAGAAAGATGAATCTGAAGAGGCAAATCAAACTGCTGAGATATCTCCCATGCGTCTTTCAGGGTTTGTTCGGAACACGTCAAGGGACTGTGGCAAAATATGCCTGGCATGATCAGATCTGAAAAACCAAACCATCTTTCTATAAATTCCTTTGCAACCATAAGGTTTTTTTCAGGGTCTTCAACCCCCGGCGCGGGAAAATCTATAACCCCCTGTGCAATAAGTGCTCTGAGCCCTGAGTCATGTGCAGCCCGAACCGTCTCATCTTGAAAAAAATATCCGTCTATGAAGCATGTGGTACCTGATGCGATCATCTCCAGACATCCCAGGAGCGAACCCCAGTAAACCGTATCCGTGTTAAGAAACTTGGCCTCAGCAGGAAAGATCTTCTCGAAAAGCCATTGTTTCAAAGGCAAATCGTCTGCAAGGCCCCTGAAAAGGGTCATGGCCGCATGGGTATGCCCATTTATAAGACCAGGCATAATAATGGCATCTTTGGCGTTAATGATTTCCGTATGAGAGCCCTGAATATGATCTATTTCGCTCTCACCTCTAATATCAGTAATCCATCCATCAGTTACAAATACATTGCCTTCCGGGATTGTATCCTGACCTTCTACCATTGTAACAATCATGCCGCCTTTTATGATAAGATCCGGATTATTCTTAAAGTCTCGAACCCCATCGCCACCCTGGTTTACAGAAATCATTTGCTGAAGCCTCCTGATTATAACCTCAATTGAGGTGGTATTTGGTATCCGGTATTAGGGTACTGGTTTGAAGGAATTTTTTTCAAAGGTCTCTGCATGAATTATTAAATTTTCTTGACACAACTGTGTTCTCTAAGACAAAATAATAGGTTAATTAATCGGCCTAACCCACTACCTCGGGTAGTGGTGCCATAATAAGGTTCTACCAGTTGAGTAATTCTTTGGCCACATGTGATCTAAAGAGCCTAAAGTTCTCGATCAAGGTTTTGGCTGAACCAACTGTTACTGTTCATCTTGGCAGGCAAGACGATCGAATTCTTTAACTACATATTGCCCGAGTCCCTTGGTCTGATTTGTCGCGCAGGCCTTGTGAAAACCATCCATTATAAAAAGTCACGAAGTTCCTTAACTTCCCCGCTGCAAGCGGGATAAATAGGCACTTTAAACTTTAGGCACTTTAGGCACTTAAATCAGCGTACCTTCCAGGACCAACAAAAACAAGCCATCTCCTCTGGGGGTGGTAATTTGACTTTCTGAGTATTAAGAGTATGGCTATCATTGCCCCTTTCAGGGGCCTTACATATGACTTTACCACAGGGCAAGACTTCTCATCTTTAGTCGCACCTCCCTATGACGTGATCTCAGAGCCTGAACAGGAGGCATATTACCAGGCAAATCCCTATAATGTCATCCGTTTAATACTGGGGAAAAAAAAGATTGGCGACTCTGATTGGGATAACAGATACACGCGCTCCGTTGACTTTTTCAAGAGATGGGAATCCGCTGGCATCTTAGTTCATGCCGATCAGCCCTGTATATATGTCACATCTCTGACATATGACCCCGGAAACGGAGATAAACAACGGACCCGGTGGGGCGTTATAGCCCTTGTACGCATAGAGGACGAGGATTCAGGGGTTATTCTTCCCCATGAAAAGACCTTTTCGGCACACAGAGATGACCGCCTAAGGCTTATGAGGGCATGTAACGCCCAGTTAAGCCAGATATTTGGACTTTACGAGGACCCGGACAACACCATATTGAATGCGTGTAAAAAGGACATGGACACTCCCCCCCAGATAGCATTTGAATTCGGGGACGGCACAACACATGAGATGTGGATCTTGCAAAATCCTTTCCTGTTCAAAAAAGTAGCAGATGCCATGTCCGAGAAACGTATTTTTATTGCAGATGGCCACCATCGTTACGAAACTGCACGTAATTTCAGGAACCTGATGAGGGCCAGGTATGGCAGCCGACCCGTGAACAGGGTTTATGAATACGCTATGATGTACCTATCAAACATGAATGATGAGGGTCTGACTATCTTGCCTTCTCACAGGCTCATCAAAAACGCTCCCAATTTTCAGCTTCAGCCCTTTCTTAAAAAAATCGAGAAATGGTTCAATATTTTAAAGTTCTCCTTCTCGTCTCCAGACCTCACCCGGCAATGCTCTGCTCTCAAGGAAAAACTCGCAGAAGCAGGACGTTCAAACAGTGCCGTGGCCTTTTACCATCAGAAAGCTGATGAATGCTATCTGTTCTCATTTAAACCGGGCGCAAGAGAAGAAATGGGGGACGATCTTCACCCTTCACTAAAGAAACTTGATGTCCTCGTTTTGTCCAGGTTTATTCTCCAGAAAGGCCTTGAATTCAACCAGGAAGATCTGGATAATGAGGAAATATTTCATTATGAAAGCAGCATGAAGACTGCTGTATCTCAGGTCCAATCCGGTAACTATCAAATGGCATTTTTACTGAACCCCACCAGAATAGATCATGTGAAGGAAATTGCCAATAACTCCCTGGTCATGCCCAGAAAATCCACCTATTTCTACCCCAAGGTATTAAGTGGTCTGGTGTTTGGCAAGATAGAACCTCATGAAATCGTCCAGGTCTACTGAAATCATTGTGCGTCCAGGTGAGCGTATTGACTGCTTCATGGATGGCCGCCTCAAGCTGATCCAATCCAAAGATGGGTACAGATTCTCCATTGATGCCATCCTGCTTGCCGAATTCGTGACTATAAAGCAAGGAGATGTGATTATTGACCTCGGAACAGGCTGCGGCGTAATCCCTTTGAT
>JAUWMY010000299.1 GCA_030612945.1 Desulfobacteraceae bacterium | reverse complement strand
ATAGAAGACAATATCCACCCATGCCTTTTTGCGGGCCGAAAACTTTGAGTAAAAGATATCTATCCTCACATGCCTCTTTTTTAGCAGGGTGTAGGCCTCTCCTAATATGAAGTAGGAACCACCCAACATATAGCTCATATCAAAGGACCATTTTGTTGGGGAGTTAAATAGATATCTCATGACGATTTCATAGCCGAGCATAAGTGTAAGGACAAGAACAAACCATGAGACAGTCTTTCCTGTCCACTCACTAATGCTGTCTACAGTTCTGATGAATCTATTATCTTTTTCCATGGTTTTTTTGGTACACCGTACGCTGAGATATTAATCCTTCGATTGATGAAACTAAGTCAGCCCTTTTATTAGCCGGGTTAAGGAGGGACCGGGCTAAGTGCCTGGTCCCTGCTTTATCGTCTTTTCAACACTGCCATAGCCTGGCTGGTAATCGCCACTATGGGCTACTCGTACTGCGGCGTCATCAGCTTCTTGTAGCTGTTAAAGCCTTTTCGAAATTCCGTCTGGGACTTCCAGACCTTGGCAAACAATGGATCTTGTGCCGCCTTTTTTTCCATAAGTGCAAGTGACTTGGTATAAAGTTTTTCCTGAATTTCCGGGTCTAAGTAAATTATGTTTATCCCTTTTTCTTTAAAAAACTCGAGAGCCGATATATCTTTATGAATGCTGTTCGTCAGCATCCTCAGCGTTGTAAGTTGAGCAGCCCCCCTTACGACGGCCTTGAGATCATCCGGGAGTTTGGCCCACGATTTCTTATTCACTATGCAGTCCAGGATTGTACTCGGCTGATGGATTCCGGGAACCAACAGATATTTTGCAATTTCATGAAACGCGAGGGTCTTGTCCATACTTGGGATGCTGAATTCTGCCGCATCTAAGACATTCCGCTGAAGGGCCTCGTAAATCTCGCCTGCAGGCAACATTATGACCGCTGCACCTGCATCCGTGAGTATTTCGCCCCAATACCCGGAAGTACGAAACTTAAGGCCCTTAAAGTCCTCCATGGACTTAATCGGTTTGTTGGACCAGGCCAAATCTTCGCTTGGAATGATGCCACAGGGCGCCGCAAAACCAAAATCATATTTGGAATACAGCTCTTTGTATAAGGCAAGTCCTTCTCCTTCATACATCCAGGTTAAATAGGGGATAGCTTCCATGCCGAAAGGGATATACCCAAAAAGGGCAGCAGCCGGTATCTTGCCGATTTGGTAAGCGGGCGAGCAGTGTGATACATCGATAGTTCCCATCTTGACGGAATCAAATACATCAAGGGCTCCGATTAACTTGCCCGCCGGATAGCTCTTAATCACCAGCCTGCCGCCGCTCATTTCATTGACCGTCTTGGCAAAAAAATCCGCCGCCCACTGGATCTGTGTCCCGGACGGCCAGGAAGAAGCCATTTTCCACCTAATCGTTTCTGCAAAACCGGTTGATCCCAATCCAAGAACCATAACCAAAACAAACGAAAATGCTAATACCTTAAATTTTTTCATTTTATCCTCCTTTTTGAATTTATGATTAGCCCCAATTTTTGTCCATTTACCAAGTCTGTTATTCGCATCACCTCCTTTTTAAAAAACCAAGGCCCATTACGACCTAACCCTCACCTAAGGTGATTTTGGCTTTCCCCGAGAACTAAAACAAAAAAAGCCCCCAAAGGGATATAAGGCCCCTTGGAGGCTAAATAAAAGCATTTTTTGGTAACCTTTTCTCATTTCACCCTACAGAATGAGGTTGTTTTTTGGGTTAATTTTTGGCATAATTTGTTTCAGGTATGGAAGTCATACCATCAAAAATATAAGCTGTCAACTTTTTTCTGCTTTTCCCGCCAATTTTGTTTTTTGCCTATATTTCATAAAGATACATTAATAACTCGTGTCGGAATTCTTAAATAGGGTATTGACACTTGAAAATAATATAGTAAATTAATAATATTAGTGATCAGACCATCAGACCATTAGGGTAAATATGAGTTCGTCGTACATGGAGATGAAAGATGAATAGTATCTACAACCAGATCAGGCCGCATAAAATTCCGGAAGAGATTGTCCAGCAGGTAAAATCCTTGATTAAGGATGGAAAATTACAGCCCGGGGAAAAATTGCCTCCTGAAAGAACGCTTGCCAATTTGCTCGGGGTGGGGCGTTCATCACTCCGGGAGGCCATAAACATTCTTGAGACCCTGGGCTTTGTCGAGATAAGAAAGCGGAAGGGAATCTTTGTTCGCCCTGTGAGTTCGCCGATCATTTCCGACCCTTTACGGCAGATTTTGGAAGAGGACAAAAGTAAGCTTTATGAATTATATGAACTCAGAAAGGATATCGAGTTAACATCTATATATAAGGCTGTCAGGCTTCGAAACAAAACCGATTTAGCCAGAATAAGGAAGCCTTTAAAAAAAATGGAAGAAGATGCTCAAAACTCTAATTTATCATTAAGCGATGATGTAGACTTCCATTTGGCTATTGCTCGGGCAACCCACAGCTTTCTCAGAGTTCACATTTTGAAGAGTATTTTCGATCTTGCTTCTGATTACATGAGCCTTATAGTGGACAAACTTGTTGAGGAAAAAACTAGTATTCAGTCAGTCCTTGACCAACACAGAAAAATATTCCAGGCAATTCAAAGAAGAGATGAAGAAGGTGCCAGAGCCCTAATGGATGAGCATCTTACATGGGTAGAGGAAAAATGGAGAGAATTTGGGACAAGGGAGGTATAGCAGAGTGCGTGGCCCCTCCTTTTTGCTTCTTGCTCGTATCCGGAAGCTTGGATATAAATTGTATCCCCGGTCATTTAATAGGCGATGTTATCCATCCGCCCAAGCGGCAACTCCCTTTTTTCCTTGAGGTAAATGCTAAAGCTTTTAATCCGGTACCATTCCAACTACACTCTTGGCACAACACGAGGTCGGCGAACTCACATCACCGGACCAATCTGCCACGGCACGAACTCGTTGTCTCCAAAACCGAGGAGCTCACTCCTTGTCTGTTTTCCCGAGGCGGTTTCCAGAATCAGGCGGAAAATTGCTTCACCCATCTCCTGGACAGTAGACTGACCGTCCACAATGAGGCCGCAATTGACATCCATATCATCGGTCAGTCGGCGATACATCTCTGTATTGGATGCCAGTTTTAAGGGGGGGACCGGCTTGAACCCACAAACGCTGCCACGGCCGGTGGTAAAGCAGATGACGTTCGCGCCACCCGCCACCATACCCGTCACGGAAACAGCATCGTAACCGGGAGTATCCATAAAGACCAGGCCCTTGGCAGCAACAGGTTCGGCATATCCGTAAACTTCCATCAGATTCGTGGTTCCGCCCTTGGCCGCCGCGCCCAATGATTTTTCCAAAATAGTTGTCAGCCCGCCCGCCTTGTTGCCAGGAGTGGGATTGTTGTTGATCTCTCCACCCAGGCTTGCGGTGTGTTCCTCCCACCACCGGATATACTGGACCAGCTTTTCTCCCACATCACGGTTCACGGCTCGCCGAGTGAGCAAATGTTCAGCCCCATAGATCTCAGGTGTTTCGCTCAAAATGGCAGTTCCACCATTTTTCACCAAAAGGTCTACAGCAACTCCCAGGGCGGGATTGGCCGATATGCCCGAGTAAGCGTCAGATCCACCACATTCCAGAGCAAGCACTAAATGACTCGCCGGTACAGAATGCCTTTTTACACGGTTGACCTCAGCGAGCATTTCGCGGATACTTGCGACACCTTGGCTTACGGTCTCCTGTGTCCCGCCTGCCTTTTGAATCTCTATCGTACGCAAAAGGGGTCCTTGTTTTAGATGCATATTTTTGACAAGGCAGTCCATCTGATTCACCTCGCAGCCAAGACCTACAAGGAGTATACCTGCAAAGTTTGGATGACGTGCATAACCTGCCAGGGTACGCTGCAGCAAAACGAACCCCTCGCCATCGGGAACCATAGCGCAACCGGTTCCGTGTCCCAGGGAGACCACGCCGTCAACATAGGAAATTCCGCCAGAATGTCGCGTGTGAATGAGTCGGCTATAAAGCAGGCCACGCTGGCCGAACAATTTACAGTGGACAGGACCCCGATGTAGTTGCGCGTAGCTATACGCCCATCTCTGCGAACGATGCCATTAAATTTGGCCTGCTCTTCCCTGGATATAACCTCTGTAAAACGGGCGCCTGCGCCAAAGGAGTAATCCCTGATGAAATCTCCCATCTCCAGGTTGTGAGTGTGTACATGATCACCCGTTTGTATGTCATTTGAGGCAAAGCCGATGATTTGACCATATTTCCGAACCGGATCATGAGCTTTTATTTCACAGATGGCTATTTTGTGACCGGCAGGCACATTTGCATTGGAGATTATGCCACCTGGATCGATCATGTCTCCATGGGCAAGGTTCGTCAAGGCAACTGCTACGTTATCTTG
>JAUWMY010000135.1 GCA_030612945.1 Desulfobacteraceae bacterium | reverse complement strand
GGCAAAGAAATGTTTGCCCATGCCATTCATCAAAGAAGCGATCGCCATACCAAACCTTTCATCCCGGTAAATTGTGCTGCCATTTCTCCTTCCTTGCTTGAAAGCGAGTTGTTTGGCTACAGTGAAGGAGCATTCACTGGTGCAAAAAGAGGCGGAAAAATAGGACTGCTGGAGCTTGGCAATCACGGGACTGTTTTATTGGATGAAATCGGAGATATGAATGCAGCCCAACAGGCCAAGATCCTGCGTGTTTTGGAGGATAATCGTTTCCTGAAGGTTGGCGGAACCAAAGAAAGGGAAATTGATATACATGTAATTTCTTCTACTAACAAAGACCTTGAATCACTTATGGATAAAGGTCTTTTTCGACAAGACCTTTATTACCGGTTGAATGCCGTGCAAATCAATATACCTTCCTTAAGGGAAAGACCGGAGGACATACCTCTAATTGCCAACTCATTTCTCAAAAAATTTTCAACTGATGGAAAGAAGAGACCAAAAATTTCAGGCCAGGCTATGGATATCTTGAAAAGTTATTCCTGGCCTGGCAATGTTCGCGAGTTAAAGCATGTAATTGAATATTGCGTTCTTATGAGTGATGATTTGATAACGCATAATCATCTTCCTTCCAGAATAGTGGCAGGAAGCAGAGATACTTTTCAAAGACCTTCTGAGATTCATCCACTTAAAGAATCGACAAAAGCTTACCAAAAGCGGTTAATTCAGCAGGTAATCCATAGTTTTGGCAATAGCCTGGAAGGCAAACGTAAGGCAAGTCAGGCCTTGGGAATTTCACTGTCCTCCCTTTATCAAAAGTTAAGCCTCTAAGTTTAACCATAGTATATTCCAAATACCTGGAATAATTATTCTGAATTATTGGAATTAAAGACGCTCTACTTCTTTTCTCACAATAAACAAAACCACACAACCATATCATTTTACAGGGTTTCTCAATTCCTTACTCTCATATTTATTTGCGGCACATTATTTGCTGTTTGGTAACTGTTCAGGGGTCCAAGGTCTACCGTTCAGGGTTATACTCCGCAAGGTCACACAATGCGTTTTTCATTCTCTCTCCCAAACTCCATTGTGGGAATATACTTGTATGGTTGGAATTAGAAACTTATTTGGAATTTCTATTTTAATAAAATATAGACGGACAGCTAATTATGGATAATCACGAATCCGTAGGCCTAAAGGCATTAGAGGGTATAAAAATAATAGATCTGTCTCGAGTTTTGGCAGGCCCGTTTTGTACTATGCTTCTTGCAGATATGGGTGCTGAGGTTATCAAAGTGGAGATCCCTGGGAAGGGGGATGATAGCAGAACCTTCCCTCCTTTTAAAAAAGGCCAGGGCACTTACTTTATTAACTTTAATCGAAACAAAAAAAGTATCGTTCTAGATCTCAAAAACCCATCTGATGTCGATAAATTATTAGAAATTATTAAATCAATGGATGTCCTTGTGGAAAACTTTCGCCCAGGTACTATGGAAAAAATGGGGCTGGGCTATGAAAGAATAAAAGAGGTAAACAATCAGATCATTTATGCATCGATCTCTGGGTTCGGACATTATGGCCCTTATAAAGATAAACCAGGTTACGATATTATCGGTCAAGCTGTGGGCGGCATTATGAGTATAACCGGATGGCCGGATGGCCCTCCCACAAGAACAGGGACGGCCATTGCAGATATTCTGGCCGCACTTTTTTGTACCATCGGCATCCTGTCTGCCCTTCAAGCCCGAAGTATTCATGGAAAAGGCCAGAAAGTCGATATCGCGCTTGTAGATTCTGTGGTTTCTGCCATTGGAACTATTTTACAAATTTACATGGTAGAAAAAAGAATTCCAAAGAGAGCCGGAAATCAATATGACTTTATTGCTCCCTACGAGGCATTTATGGCAAAAGATGGATGGTTTGTCTTAGGTGTGGGGAATGACAACATCTGGAAAAAGTTTTGTAACACAATAGACAGAAAAGATTTGATAAATGATGAACGTTTTAATACCAATGTTGAAAGGGTAAAACACAACAAAGAATTGGCTGAAATAATAGGGCATTGGACAGCTAATTTTACTGTGCAAGAAATCCTTTCTATCCTCGAAGAAAAAGGTATCCCGGCTGCCCCTATCAATAACCTTGAACAGATTGTCAATGACCCTCATATTGCCATAGCCCGGGAAATGATTCAGAAAATCGTTCATCCTATCGCTGGTGAAGTAAAAATAACCGGAAATCCAATAAAGATGAGTGAAACAAACCCAAAAATTTATGCAAGTTCCCCCTTGCTTGGAGAACATACCGATTATGTTATAAATAAATATGTTAATAAAACGTAACTGAAAAAGCGAGGTTACAAAATGAAAGGATATATCGGGAAAATATTGTACTTTAATCTGTCTCAATCAAAAAAGGAAATAAGAGACTTAGACACAGATGATGCCAAAAAATATATTGGCGGCAGCGGATTAGGGGCAAAAATATTATTTGATGAGACCGATGAACATACCGATCCCCTGGGTCCGGAAAATGTCCTGATATTTATGACCGGTCCGTTTACCGGGACCCCTGTATTATCTTCTTCAAGATACTCAGTTGTTTCAAAGTCGCCTCAGACTGGGATCTTTGGTGAATCAAATTCAGGTGGTAGCTGGGCTGAGATGCTAAAGAAGAGTGGCTTTGATGGTATTGTCATCAAAGGAAAGGCACCAAAGCCTGTGTATCTCTGGTTGAATAACGGGGAAGTAGAATTACGTGATGCCAGCCACATATGGGGTAAAGATACATTTGAGATTGATCCCATATTTAAATCTGAAACAAATGGTAAGGCAGTTGTCGCCTGTATAGGCCAGGCCGGAGAAAAGTGCGTGCCGTTGGCTGCGATTATGAACGATGGGATTGACGCTCGTGCGGCCGGCAGATGTGGGATGGGGGCCGTAATGGGATCAAAAAACCTAAAAGCCATTGTGGTGCATGGCGATGGTAAAACAGATGTAAATGATCTCAAAGGACTTAACAATTCCATAAAAGAGCTTTCAAAAGGTATAGTTGAACAAACATTAGGGCTAAAAAAACTCGGTACTGGCGGAGCACTGGCTGTTTTTGAAGAAATGGGTTCTCTCCCCTTGCAGAACTGGAGGTATGTTGGAAGGTGGAAAGAAGGCGCCCAAAAAATTGCCGGGAGGACACTTGTCGAATCATATGTTACAGGTAATTATTCCTGTAAAAGGTGCATCATTGGATGTGGAAAGACAGTAGAAATCAAAGATGGCCCTTATAAAAGTATTGAGCAACCTGCCCCGGAGTATGAAACCCTTGCCTTTATGGGAAGCAACTGCCTGGTGGATGATCTTGAAGCAATAATAAAGGCAAATGAATTATGCAACCGATACGGATTGGATACTATGAGCACAGGCTCGGTAATTGCCTTTGGCATGGAGGCGTTTGAAAAAGGGCTGATTACTATAAAAGATACCGAAGGAATTGACCTCGTATGGGGCAGTGGAGATGCAGTAGTTGAGATGGTAAAGAAGATAGGCGAATCCAAAGGAATAGGAAAAATTTTAGGCTTGGGTTCGCGAGAAGCTGCCAAAGTGATAGGCAAGAACGCTGAAGAATTCGCCATTCATGTAAAAGGCCTGGATTTTGCTGCTCACGATCCCAGGGCCTATAATGCCGGGGCGGTTAGCTTCGCTACTTCAGCCAGAGGTGCATGCCATTTATCCGGTTTCTCCCATATCTTTGAGAGATCATTAACCGCGCCTGAGATTGATATACCCGAACCAATGGATCGTTTCGAGGTATCGGGAAAAGGGATTTTAGCCGCAAAGACGCAAGATTACATGGGAATGTTGGATTCAATGGAAATCTGTAAATTCATGCTGTTTGGAGGGGTTGGTATATCGACCTGTATTAAGTGGTATAACTATGTAACCGGTGAGAAAATGGATGTTGATCGGTTTATTACAACAGGTGAAAGAATATTCAATTTAAAAAGGTTATACAATGTAAAATGCGGTATTAGCCGAAAAGATGATTTTTTACCACCTCGAATTTTGACATGGAAAAGGGTCGGTGAAGGCCTGTCTTCAAACCTTCCTCCTTTGGGAACAATGTTAGGTGAATACTATGAGTACAGGGGGTGGTCAGAAGACGGGATTCCTTCAAAGGAAAAATTGTATGAGTTAGGAATATAGTAAGAAAGGAGATGAGAACTATGAGACTAAAGGACAAAGTTGCTATTATTACAGCGGCAGGATCAGGAATGGGCAGAGAAGGAGCAATCCTCTTTGCCAGGGAAGGAGCTAAAGTAGCAGTTGTTGATATTGATCCCAAGGGGGGTGAAGAGACAGTTAAAACCATTACCGAAAATGGCGGAGAGGCTTTTTTCAAGCAATTGGATGTAACCGATCTTCCAAATCTTAAGAAACTAATTGAAGATACATTTAATAAATACGGCAGGTTGGACATCATCTGGAATCATGCGGGAATCCCTGGTGCAGGTGGTTTTGGCACTATTTCGGAAAAAGAGTTTGATGAGGCAATGGACATAAATACAAAATCAGCCTTCTTTGGTGCCCAATATTTTGCTGAAACAATAAAGGAGACATCAAAAGGCGGTTCTATTATTTTCACTTCTTCGGTTTCAGGTGTTAGAGGATCTCCCATGAGTCAGCTCTATTCTACCTGCAAAGGTGCCTTAGGGACTTTGGCAAGATCATTGGCCAAGCTTCTGGGCAAATACAATATCAGGGTCAATGTTATTGCGCCAGGGATAGCTGAAACACCCATGAGATTCCAGTTTCTAACCAGGACTCCACAGGACAATTATGATGACAATCTAAATATGTTGTTAAAACAGGTAGCCCTTGGAAAGCTGGTGGACCCCAAGGATGTAGCATATGCGGCCTTATTTTTCGCCTCCGATGAATCAGCATTTATTACTGGAGTCACTCTTCCAGTCGATGGTGGCTATGTGGCTTGATTTTGAATTTAAGTAGGGGAGGAAAGGGGGTGATATTCAATACAGGTGGGGAATCCCTATAAAGGGACAGGTCAACCAATTATCTTTAACAAGGAAAAGGAGGAAAAAAAATGAAAATCAGAAATACAATAGGTTTTTTTGCAGTCTTGATAGTTCTTGGATTATTGGTCATGCCCGTAATTTCCAGTTCGAATGCCCATGCAGCGGACAAGGTCATCAAGTGGCGTATGCAGGTACTCTGGGATGCTGCCACACTGCCTTACAAGATCGAGAAGACATTTGTGGACCGAGTAAAGGAATTGAGCGACGGCAGGATGGAGATCAAGATCTTTGCACCCGGCTCACTGGTTCCCACCAATCAGATGCTCGACGCTATCCAGAAAGGCATGTTCGAGATGACCAAGCAGTACGAGGGATATGACATTGGTAGGCTGCCACACGCGGCCTTTACCAGCGCCCTTCCGTGCGGGTTCACTAATACCTGGCAGCTCGATACCTGGTTCTGGGCTCGTGGCGGCATCGATATGATACGGGAGGAATATAAGAAGATGGGCGTCTACTACCTGGCCCCGACCATTTACGACGAGGAACCCATCCACTCCAAGACCCCCATGAAGTCCATTGACGACATGAAAGGCAAGAAAGGTCGCTTCGTAGGCGCAGCTGGAAAATTTATGAACAAGTTGGGCGCAAGAGTAACACCAATGGCTACGGCAGAGGTTTACTCGGCCCTTGAAAAAGGTGTTATTGACTTTGCCGACCGCGGGGGGCTGCCTGCTAACTACGACGTTGGCTTATACGAGGTAGCCAAATACATTATCCTGCCCGGCATCCACCAGCCGGTCACGGCCACCTATTATGCGGCTAATTTGAAGGCATGGAACAAGCTGCCCAAAGACATTCAGGCTATACTGGAATGCGCTGCACGTGAGGCCGCGGCCGACCTGTTTCAGTTAAACAAAACCCGGAGCCTGGAAGCCCTGAAAAAATTCAAGGAGAAGGGCGTCGAGGTCATTTATCTGCCTGAAGCTGACACAATGAAGGCTCGCAAGGTGGCAATGGAGGTATGGGAAGAATACGCCAACAAGAGCCCATTCGCCCGAAAGGTGTTTGACTCCCAGAAGGCATGGATGAAGGAGTTAGGCCTGCTTGATTGATAAAACTCGCCTATTGTGGCAGAGTAAAAAAATACCGGCATGCGGGCATTGTTTCTGGCCCCCGAGGCTGGCGTCCGCAGCCGGTTTAAAAAAATCCAGACTTAGATGACCTGGCTTTGATCTTCTCCCAAGTAGGATTGGCCCTGTCTAATCCAGTCCTTTTTACCGGCTCCTGCCGCTGTCCGGGTCCGCCTGTTATGGAGAAAAACAATGCATGCCTTGAAGACCTGTCTTTCGATCATCGATAAGATTAACGAATGGGTGGCCAAGTTGGTGAGCTGGGCAATCATCCTCATCATTGGGTCAACTGCTTACGAAGTTATCATGCGCTACGTTTTTGCCTCTCCCACCGAATGGTCTTTTGAATTGAACTATCTCACAAACGGGGTCTATTTTCTGCTGCTTGGGGCCTTTACCTTTGCCGTCCGGGGACACGTAAACGTTGACATTTTCTACGCCCGCTTCTCACCCCGTAAACAAGCGATAGTCGACCTCCTTACTGCACCACTGTTTTTCTTCTTCATTTCTATGATGCTTATCTTCGGTGGACAATTCGCCCTCGACTCCCTGGCCTACAGGGAAACCCTGTCATCTGCCTGGGCCCCACCCATCTACCCTGTAAAAATGGTCATTC
>JAUWMY010000462.1 GCA_030612945.1 Desulfobacteraceae bacterium | reverse complement strand
AGCCCTCGGGAAGAAGGTTTATCACGCCTGACCGGCAAAGCCTATTAGGGTCGCACCAGCTGAGCTGGTGGTTTAATGAAATTAATTATAAAAAAACTATGATAAAAATGACGGGGGCATCAATATTCAATAGTCAATCGTCAATATTCAATTCCAGGGGATATTCAGTTTTGAAGGTCAAGAGCTATTTTAATATCAAGCAGGTCATTTTTATGCTTTGCTTGTTCATGTTACTTTCCAATCTTTCTTTTGTAACGCCCAAGGCCTTTGGGCTCTCAATTGAGGAGGAAAGAAAACTTGGTCAACAGTTTTTAGCCCAGATCCGAGGGTATTTTGAACTGGTAGATGATGAATCTGCCAATCAATTCATGACGGATTTGGGAGATTATCTCACCATACCTTTGGAAACAAAGCCCTTCCCTTTTCATTTTTATATCATAAAGGATAATACCATGAATGCCTTTGCAGCACCAGGAGGACATATCTTTGTCTTTTCCGGATTAATAGAGGCCATGGACAATCTGGATGAACTTGCATCTGTCATTTGCCATGAACTCGGCCATGTCACTGCCAGGCACCTATCACAGCGCATAGAGCAGAGCAAAAAAATAGGGTTTGCCACCATGGCAGCAATTCTGGCTGGTGCTTTGATTGGGGGTGAAGTAGCGGGAGCCGTAATGACAGGAGCGATGGCCGCCGGAATGCAGGCCCAACTGAGCTATAGCCGAAACGACGAACGGCAGGCTGACCAGTTGGGGTTCAAGTACACGAAGTTGGCCAGCTTTAACCCCGCAGGGCTGATCAGCTCACTAAAAAAAATTCAGAAAGGACAATGGTTTGGTACGGCTAAGATACCGGCCTACCTTTTAACCCATCCTACCGGACCCGAAAGGATGTCTAATCTTGACTCAATGTTGGCCCATTTCAAACCTGATCCCCCAACCAAAGAAACTATCCAATTAAAAAAACGCTTTCCCCTCTTTAAAACCATTCTCCGGGCAGAATGTATGGATTCCCAGGAAGCGGAAAGGCTTTTCCTCCTTGATCTTAAAAAGAACCCTTCATCTTTTTTATCCAATTTTGGCCTTGGAATTGTTTATAAGGTAAGAGCAGAGTATGATCGCGCAATTCGTTATCTAAAAATCGCTCTCAAGGAAGATCCGGCTTCTACTCCCGTGCTGAGAAACCTGGGGGAAACCTATCATATGGCGGGGCAGGACAGAGAGGCCATACCGTTTCTTGAAAAGGCCTTTGACCGTGATGGTCAGGGCCGCTCTACGATATTTCTCCTTGCACTGTCTTATGAAAACCTTGAAAAGTACGAAAGGGCAATTCAACTCTTAAAGAAACTGACCTATCTGAAACCTGTTGATAACGAGGTCTATTATCACCTGGGCCTTTCATACGGAAAGCACAACAGGCTGGCGTTAGCCCATTATAATTTCGGTATTTATTTTAGTAACCTACAGCAAATGCAGAAAGCAAGGTTTCACTTCCAAAAGGCCGATAGCCTTTCCGGCAATAATCGTGCCCTGAAAAAAAAGATCCACGATGCGATAAAAGGGCTCGGTCCCTCACAATAGGCAATTTACACTTTGGGGATGGCGATCTGCTCTTTTATTTCGATAGCAATATAGTTAGTACAAATGCAACCTGTCAAATCCATTCTTCAATGAATTTGACAGGTTGATTCGCATATGGTATTAATAGTTTTGTGCTAATAATAAAGAATCCAAGCCTAAAGTGAGGACGTGGATTTCTGTTTTGAACTAAAACTGCTATGGCTACTCCATGATTAACGAACAAGACATAAAAGAGGTTGCAACACGTATGGGCATTGCAGCCAATGCTGACTGTGTCATTTTGTTTGGCTCGTATGCTCGTGGCGAAGTCACTGAGCATAGTGATGTTGACCTCATGATCATCTCAGAAAGCGACTTGCCGAGATTCAAGCGCAGTCGTGAGTTGTACAAATTGATCAAGCCCTATCCCTTTGGCATGGACCTTGTAGTCTATACACCTGAAGAGATTGAGAAAGGAAAAATGTCAGAGGTCTCCTTTGTATCAACCGTATTGCGTGAAGGAAAAACCCTCTATGTCAGGAGAACTCAATATCAGCAAGCAGTGGCTGGCCAAAGCCAAGAGTGACTTGCTCAATGCAGACAACAATCTGAAAGCGGAAGAGATTCCATTTGATACAGTTTGTTTCCACTGCCAGCAGGCCGCTGAAAAGCTCCTCAAGGCATACCTAGTCGCCAAAGGTGAAACTTATCCCATTAGTCATGACCTGCTTCTTATTCTTGAAAAAATTCTGTCTTTCGATGCTGAGGCAGAGGCACTGCGGGATGATCTCGCCATTTTGATGCCCTACGCCGTTGAAATCCGCTACCCTGATGATTGGTTCATGCCCTCAGAACGAGACACCAAAGAAGCAAGGGAAGCCGTAAATCATGTCCTGAATTGGCTGAAAACCAGATTGCCAGACCTATTTAATAAAACCGAAGAAGGCTAAACAAGCTCGCGCTTGCTCATCATAATTTTGGGGTTTACTTTAGGAATCTACGGCAAATGCAAAAGGCGAAATTTCACTTCCAAAAGGCCGATAGTCTTTCCGGCAATAATCCTGCCCTGAAAAAGAAAATCCACGATGCGAAAAAAGGGCTCGGTCCCTCACAATAGGTGAGAAGGGGACATCCGTTATTTTTAGAAACGGGGTCACCCGTGACAAAACACACCGTACCCTGGGACTCTTATTGAGAACTTACAGAAATTTCCCCAACCTTTCCATTGCCTCCTCAAGTCGCTCGACAGGATGGGTTAATGCAATGCGGAAGTATCCCTCTCCATATTTCCCGTACATGGAGCCCGGGATCATCCAGACCGCGCTTTCATCCAGGACCTTGAAACACCAGTCCTTGGAATTCTCAACGCCCCTGGGGACGCTGGCCCAAACGTAAAACGTCGCTCTGGGATTCTCCAATTCCAGGCCCATCTCGGTAAGGCCCTTTACCACAACGTCCCTGCGC
>JAUWMY010000534.1 GCA_030612945.1 Desulfobacteraceae bacterium | reverse complement strand
CGAACGCGCAGATGAGCAGCGGCGATTAAAGAAAAAAAATGATTTAAAAGCAACGAAGGTGCAAAAAAGACTTAGATCGATAACCACCACAGTATAATCGCGGAGTGAGGAAAAATTGGAGAAAACGAATGGTAATTATTCACGTGTCTTGTAACAACCACGAGGAAAGTTTTTGCCTGATGTTAATAAGACGCTGCCGATCGATCACCCCCAATCTGCCCAAAAAGATATCATTCTCAACCACAGCAAGCCTGCCGATTCTTATCACGCTTGCCAGTTTGAGACCGGACTTTTCAAAATCAAAATCTCTTGGGGTGATTACATCGTCAAAATCAGAAATCTGATGGTTCATTTGTGAAGATATCATACAAATCAGCCAATCATCAAATTGGCCGGGCAATTTACGCAGCACCAAAGGGGGGCGGAGCTTCTCTTCTGTTTGGTCCGTCTGGGGGAACCTGAACAAGACAACTTGACCTTCAGCAACCATCAGAATGATTCCTTTAGATCATCTAAAGAATAAGGTGTTTCTTCATCTTCCATTCCACGCATAGCAGATGAAAGGGAAAGGTTTGCCCAGTTTCCACCCTCTTTTTTAAAGGCCTTAATCTTGAGATACTCAACAAAATTCAGTACTTCAGCCTGTTCAGAAGGGAGTAGTGATTGTAAATATTTCATAATGGTTTCTTCTAAGCTCATTGTAATTTCTCCATTATTTATATTAATATAACGATATTTAAAAAATTTCCAGAACATAACTATTTAATTAGTGTCTGAACGAAAACTATGGATTTTTTCCAAGATCAAGTCGAAGATCCCGGACTTTGAGCGGGTTGAAAATCCCGGACTTTGAGCGGGAGGAAGGTGAAAATTATAACCATATGAATACATTGAAGTATTTCGAGTATTATAATTTGAGCCTGTCGAAGCGAAGCGTAGATCCCGCTATTAGCGGGAGGCAAAATAACAGTTTTTGGGCGGGCACTAATTACTCGTAATTACTCAGGAGTCAGGAGCCAGAATGAAAATGAGACGTAAAGACAGGATTTATACGAAAGTTTAAGGGGGTTGGCTCCGAGAATAGCGGAGCCAATCCCTTTTGTTTTATCCCTTGATGAGTCTTGGTAACATCATGTGGTGGTGCGGGCAGATGGATATGGGGTTCTGATAGGCGCAGCCAGCAAAGGCAACTATATATTTCCTCATGTCGGGAAAGGAAACAATCTCGTCTACATAGCCTCTATTCGCACAATAGATGGGTCTGGACTGGTCATGGTACTGTTGTGCAAGGGCATTCATCTTATCAATGACCGGCTTAAGTGAATGGCCTGCATCTTTTTCCTTGACCAATCTCCTGGAAAACGATGCGGCCGCTGCAGTCTCTCCATGCATGACATAGATCTCGGTCGTTGGCGTACCCAGCGTAAAGGAGTTGTGATTATTCGCTGTGGGTCCTCCCATGATGTAATGTGCAGCCGCTGTTCCTTTTCTCAAAATAATGCACATATGGGGTACATCGGTCTGCTCGATGGAGTAAATCAGGGACTGTCCAAGGCCCAAAAGTTCTGCTTTTTCAGCAATATCTCCCACGTCGATCCCTGAAGTATCCTGAAACCATACAATGGGAACCCTGTCTCGACCGCATTGGGTGACAAACTCATTCATCTTGATCAGGCCCTGGCGGTAAAGCTTTCCTCCAATGCCCGGGTAGGGTGCGTATTCAGGATAGTCTGCGCCCAGAAATCCCTGGTGATTTCCAATGAAGCCCACCAGTAAACCATCGATCTTGGCCAGACCTGTGTAGACTTCAGGTCCATAACCCGGTCGGAATTCCATATGTTCACTGTTATCGAAGATACGGGCTAGCATTTCTTCAAAGTTGTAACTCCTTTTCTGGTTAAAGGCCACAATACTGTTGATATCATCCCCTGAAAACTTGGGCTCTTTTGGTTCGGCCACGCGGAAAAAGTTCGGGTCATAGGCAGGGGCCATATCCATGTATTTCTTAACGGCGTCGAGCACTTCTTTCTCAGTGTCATAGACCTCTTTGAAAAAACCTGTCTCGTTGTAATGGATGGGAACACTGCCGGGGGGCACCTGCTTGAAATGACGTGTTGCCTCAATAAGCTGCTCAGCCCCGTCTACATCAAAAGA
>JAUWMY010000398.1 GCA_030612945.1 Desulfobacteraceae bacterium | reverse complement strand
GTAAAACTGACGGCCCCGCCAGTTGAGGGTAACGCCAATAAGGCACTGAAAGAATTTATTGCCAAAAGATTGGGGCTGCCCAAGGGGGATGTCGAGATTACTTCGGGAGAACGGTCAAGGCTGAAAACGGTTCGAATTCACGGGCTTCCTTCCCAAGATGTTTAAAGTCTTCTTTTAAAAGGCACATAACTCCGTTAAGGTTTCGGATATTGTATCCCGCCGCGGCGGGAAAAATAATGATATTTTGTCGAGGGCCGAGCTTTTGTCTCGTGTAATGGAATAGTGGAATGTTGGAAAGTCGAAAAGCCCTTCTTTAGCGGGATTGGCTTTAAAATGAGACTAAACAATTATTAGCTATATGCTTCCATGTCAAGAGGAACTTTACCAATAACCCAATATGCCATCTTCCCAAAACCCATTATTCCATTATTCCGATTTTGAGCAGATCGGCTTTAAAAGCGCTTGACAACGCAAATAAGCGATGTTATTAAAAACAGTTCTTGAATTGCTCCTTGTTCCTTATAACTACTCGGAAAAAATTTCAATTACCGAGGTCGTTTATGGAACCAAATGAGTTCTTCATCAGAAGAAAGGCCGAAAGGAGAGTGAATATATGAGATACTATGAAACCCTTTATCTCATCAACCCTGAGTTGGGGGAGAAAGATTGTAGCGGCGTTATAGACAAATTTAACAGCCTTATTGAGAAAAACAACGGCGTGGTTGTCAAGGTGGATGAATGGGGCAAACAGACCCTTGCATACCAGATAAAAAAATCCGATAAAGGCTACTATGTGCTTCTACAGTATTGTGGGGAACCTGGGCTCCTTACTGAACTTCACAGGAACTTCAATCTTGATGACAAGATCCTTAAATACCAGACGATTAAGCTGAGTGACAATGCTGACCCTGAGGCGTTAAAGCCCAAAACAGAGGCAGGTGAAGCTGAGACTGAGGCTGAAGCAGGCGATGAGGCGAAACCCGCTGAGGAAGTCAGCCGCGATCAAGACAGTGAGAAAGTAAAGGATCAAGAGGGTAAAAATGGCATACAATAGACCTAAAAGCAGTTACGGAGATAATAAGAAAAAATTCAGAAGGACCTATCATAGAAGAAAAATATGCAAGTTTTGTGCAGATAGTAACCTTGTAATTGACTATAAGGACTATAAGACCCTCAGGTATTTCACAACCGAACGGGGAAAGATCACACCGTGTCGAATCTCGGGTAACTGCGCCAAGCACCAACGGATACTATCATTGGCCATCAAGAGGGCAAGAAACATGGCTCTGTTACCCTATACCACATCTCTCGTGAGATAGTCGGAAACCCCTGGAACAGACCTGAAATGTATTTTTTAGCCTCTGGTGGTTTTGCCACTCCCGAAATCCCATGAAAAAGACAGACATACTGGGATGCGTGGGCTGGGGGGCCTTAATTCTTCTATCCTCCGCTTGGATTCCCTTTTTTGGCCCGTTTATTAGCCTGCTCGCCCCTTTGCCATTCCTTTATTATTCATCAAAATTGGGGATTTATCAGGGGGTAAAACTCGCCGCCCTTGCAACCATCACTATTGGGCTGTTTGCCAGGCTGACAGGGTCTCCACAAATCATTATTTTTTGCATAGAATTCAGCCTCCTGGGGCTTGCTTTGTCCGAGCTTTTCAGAAGGAAGTTTAGTCTCGGGCAAACGGTTTTTTTCGGAACTGCGTTCATGCTGTTACTGGGTCTTGGGTTCCTCTTTTTTCTCGCTCTTTCAAAAGGCATGGGACCATTTGAGATGACATTTAACTATTTAGAGGCCCAGCTAAAAGCCACCATGAAAGTATATGAAGAAATGGGAATGCCGCAGGAAAATGCCGGTGAGCTGGGAGTATATGGAAAGGCCTTTATGGCTATCATTTTAAAAATCTATCCTTCCCTTATGATTATCGGCACTGGATTTGCCGTTTGGCTCAATGTGGTTGTGGCCAAACCGTTATTCAGGATGGGAAATCTTGGCTACCCTGCCTTTGCTCCTACGGATCATTGGCAGGCACCGGATAGTTTGGTTTGGGGCGTGATTGGTGCAGGTTTTGCTTTATTTTTGCCATCAGAGGGTATAGAGTTGTTGGCCATTAACGCCCTGATTATCATAATGATTATTTATCTTTTTCACGGGCTGTCCATCGTTCTATTTTTCCTGAATAAATATCGTGTTCCATCCTGGTTGAGGATTGGCGTTTATTTTTTGATTGTAGTTCAACAGCTTTTTTTTGTAGCTTTATCTCTCGCTGGGCTGTTCGATCAGTGGGTTGATTTCAGGAAAATACACAGGCGAATGGAAAGCTGATTTCGTTGACGGAGGAATTACCTATGAGAATTATTTTACGACAGGATGTGGATGAACTGGGCCTCGAAGGAGATATTGTTGATGTGACCAAAGGTTATGGACGGAATTATCTGATCCCGAAGGGTATTGGCCTTGATGCCAGTCCACAAAACATAAAGGCCCTTGAACTGCAGAGTAAAAAAATTGAGGTCAGACGGGTAAAAGCCAGGGAGGCCGCTGAGAAGATAAAACAAGAGGTGGAAGGAACCGTGATCACCCTTTTACAAAAGTCAGGGGAAGAAGGAAAACTGTACGGTTCGGTCACCAGTATGGATATCGCTTCTGGTCTTGGAAAACAGGGCGTTGTCATTGATCGGAGGAAGATCCTTCTGGAAAAACCAATAAAGTCTTTAGGAGAGTTCGAGGTACAGGTAAAGATATATCCCGAGGTCACAGCCCTTATTAGGGTGGTTGTTGAACCCGCGGAAGAGAAAGAGGGATAATGCCTCAAGCAAAAGAAAAAACAGCGCCTACTTATTTGAAGGTCCCCCCTCATAATATTGAGGCAGAAAAGGCTATATTGGGAGGCGTATTGATCAATAATGACAGTATGAATCAGATCATGGACATCTTATCGGCCGATGATTTCTACCGCGAGGCCCATATGTCCATTTTTGAGGGTATGGTCTATTTGTACAATCATGGTGAACCAATTGATATCATTACGCTATCCAGGTTTCTTACCAAGAAAAACCTACTGGAAAGAATAGGGGGCTCCGACTACCTGCCCTCCATTGTTGAGACTGTTTCCACATCCGCTGGAATTGCTTACCATGCCCAGATCGTCAAAGATCTCTCCGTACGAAGGAAGCTGATCAGCCAGTGTTCCACTATTTCTGAAGCCTGCTTCCAGGAATGGGAAGACACTGAAGGCCTTCTTGAACTGGCCGAACAGTCCATTTTTGATATTGCCGAGGATCAGGTCAGGGAGGGCCTTGACAGCCTGGAACAGGTTATTAAGGACAGTTTCAAGAAGCTTGAGAGTACCGCGGCCTTTGATGGATTTGTGACGGGCGTTCCCACCGATTTTAAGGCTTTTGACCGATTGACGGCAGGCCTGCAGCCTTCGGACCTGATCATTATTGCGGGCAGGCCCAGTATGGGAAA
>JAUWMY010000331.1 GCA_030612945.1 Desulfobacteraceae bacterium | reverse complement strand
GCCCCTAAAAGGGGCCACGGAAATAGTCAGCAATAGTCAATTTTAAATAAGAATATCGAAACCCGAAATCCGAAACAATACCAAATGATCAAAATACCAATGACCAAAACCGTTGTGTACACATCATCTTTGTATAACTAGCTTCTTAGTACCCGTTTTAAACATTGGGAAATTTGAATTTCGAATTTGTTTCGGATTTCGATATTCGGATTTCGAGTTTATGGTCTTCACGAATACACCTGAAACGGTAGAACCTTTTCATTTCTCACCGGTTGAACCGGTAGATTAATTAGGATTTAGGGTGAAAAAAGACAGTGATATAAGTGAAAGCACTCTTACGGCCTGCGATATGCTGTCAAGTGAACGTTACCGGGCCTTTGTGGAGAACATTGAAGACGGGGTATATGAATTAGATATACACGGGAACTTCCTGTATTTTAATGACTCTCTGTGCAGGATTTTTGGATACCCGCGAGAGGCAATCCAGTTTCAAAATTTTGCCAACTTTATGGATGAAGAACATGCTAAGCAGGGATTTGACGCTTTTACAAGATTGTATCAGACTGGCCAAGGCATTTCAGATCTTATTTGGAAAATTTCAAAGAAAGACGGCGAAATCAGCATAATTGAACTGTCCGCAAATCTTATTACCAACAAAGCAGGAGAAAAAATTGGGTTTCGCGGCATTGCCCGGGATATCACAGACAAATTTAATGCCCGAGAAGCCCTGAAAAAATCAGAAAGGCGCTTTAGAACCCTCCTTGATTTTGTTCCATATCCTTTAGTGGTATTTACTTTAGACGGACATGTTTCCTACCTGAATCCTGCATTCACTGAAAACTTCGGTTGGACCCTTGCTGAACTGGAGGGGAAAACAATCCCTTATGTCCCGCCCGATTTAAAGCAGGAAACCAGTGAAAACCTAAGAAAATTATTTAAAGAAAAGATTATCCGGCGTCAAGAAACTCGCCGCTTGACAAAGGATGGGCGGGCCCTGGATGTGAGCTTCAGGGCCACTGTGTATTCTGAAACCGAAGACGCACCTTCCGGTGAACTGGTGATTCTCCGGGATATTACACATGAAAAACGAATCGCGCGGAATAATGAAGCACTTCTTCGGATAAGTATGGCCCTCCCAAAATATCCTGATTTACAGGAACTCCTGGATTTCATTAGCGACGAGGTAAAACGTCTTATCGGGATCGAAGGGGCCCTGGTTATACTCTTAGATGAGGAGAAGAATGAACTCTTCTTTAAGTCTGCGGCCCATGATGATTCAGCCACAGAAAGAAGGATGAAAGAGGTCCGTTTCCCGGCCAACAAAGGTGTTGCCGGGAAGGTGATCCGGTCAGGAAAACCCTGTATCGTTGCAGATACGTCCAAAGATGAAAATTTTTATTCCGGGGTGGATGCGCAGGTAGGGTTTAGGACCCGGAACATGTTAGATGTGCCCCTAAAAAGCAAGGACAGGATCATCGGCGTTTTGTGCGCCATAAACAAAAAAAGTGGTACCTTTGACAGGATGGATGTTGAGCTATTGAACATGTTTGCAGGTACCGTGGGTCTCTCCATTGAAAACGCCAGGTTCTCGGAAAAGCTAAGAGAAGCTTATAACGAGGTCACAAGCCTCAATCGGGCAAAGGACAGGGTCATAAACCATCTTTCCCACGAACTGAGGACCCCCCTGTCTATTCTTGGCGCCTCCCTGAGTATTCTGACGAAAAGGCTTTCCTCCTTACCACGGGAAACATGGGGACCTACCATCGAGAGGGCACAGCGAAACCTGAACCGCATATTAGAAATGCAATACGAAGTTGAGGATATCATGCGGGACAGGCACTTTGAAACCCGCCATCTTGTTTCATGGCTGTTGGATGAATGCGCTGATGAATTGGAGTCCCTTTTTGCCGAAGAGGTAGGAGAAGGCCGGGTGGTTGAGAAAGTAAGAACCCGTATTGATGAAATATTCGGCGAAACCGAAAGTCCATCTCAGGATATTTTCCTTGATCAATTTGTCCACAAGGCCCTTGAACAAATCAAACCACTTTTTTCACATCGCCAGGTGGACATCATAACCCGGTTTGAACAAACTCCAACCATCAAAATGCCGATTGATCCGCTGCAAAAGGTGGTTGTCGGCCTGATCAAAAACGCCATTGAAAATACTCCAGATGAAGGTAAAATCGAGATTTCTGTGCGAAAAAGGGGCAGAGGAGTGGAACTAATGATCCATGATTATGGTGTCGGTATCACTGCCGATAATCAGAACCGTATTTTTGAGGGCTTCTTTACAACTCAGGAGACCATGGATTATTCCTCCAAGCAACCTTATGATTTCAACGCAGGGGGAAAAGGGGCTGATCTGCTGCGTATGAAAATTTTCTCTGAACGCCATAACTTCAAAATCGACATGACTTCTTCAAGATGCCCCCATATACCTCTTGACAGGGACATATGCCCAGGGGAAATAGGCAAGTGTGCCTTTTGCAAAAAAAATGAAGACTGTCATCGATCCGGGGGCACTACATTTTCCGTTTACTTCCCGGTATCTTCTGAAGAAGGCAGGGTTACGGAGGAGAAAAGCTAAAAATATTTTCCATCCGGTTGACAAAAAACAGAGATTTCAATATGTTTATATGTTAAGATCATCTTCAGTTTCTGAAAAGGATCCGTCTTTACTCTGCTTGACATAGTTCACGGTCAGCAAAGGACTGGAAGAAAGATGAACCTCTTTGCACTTGAAAAGAGAATCTTGGATAAAGAACTTTTAATCCCCAGAAAATCAATTGAAAAGCGGGTAAAGGAACTCGCCAACCAGATATCCTTGGACTATAAGGGGAGGGACCCTGTCCTAATTGGTATATTAAAAGGCGTGGTCTTTTTCCTGGCCGATCTGGCGAGAGAGCTCAGCATTCCCGCTAAGATAGATTTTATCAGGGCGGCCAGCTATGGATCGGGTATGACCTCCGGCCGTACCATCCAGTTAACCAAAGGCATAGAAATCCCTATCCAGGGAAAACCGGTGATCCTCGTTGAAGATATTGTAGACACCGGTTTGACTTTAACACATATTATGCAGGAAGTAGAGCGTAAAGGGCCTGAATCCATCAGAATTTGTACACTCATCGAGAAACTTGAGCGACAAGAGATTAAGGTTCCTATTGATTATTGCGGTTTTCGGATAAAGGAAGGCTTTATTATAGGCTACGGACTTGACTTTGATGAGAAATACCGAAATCTGCCTGACCTTTATGTTCTGAGGTAAGAGGCAATTGTTATCTTCAACAGGAGGGTGACATGATCATCCAATGTGAAAAGTGCCAGACAAAGTTCAATATCGACGAATCCAAACTCAAGGAACAGGGTTCCAAAGTCAGATGCTCCCTTTGCAAGTACACTTTTGTGGTGTACCCGCCGGAACAGGGTTATTTTGAAGAGGGAGAGACCATGGCCTTGAACAAAAATGAGATAGAAAAGACCATGGCACAGGACTTACCAGGGGCCTCGCATGAAGAAGAAATTGAGGCCGGACCGGAAGATCAGGCTTCCCGTTTTGATGATGCCCTTGATGAATCACTGGAAGGTCCGGAGGAGGAGGATGCTGCGCCAGTTGATGTTTCCCATGCTCATGCAGAGGAAGAAAAGACTGGTGACGAAAAGCGACTTGAATCCGCTCATATTAAGGAGAAGACCACTCAAAAGAAGTCCCGGAAATGGCATTTGTTGCCTGTTCTTCTTGTGATCGTCCTTATCCTTATAGGCGCTGCTGCTGCAATATTTCTTTGGGCCCCTGAGATCATTCCTGATTCTCTGTCCATGCTAAAGCCGGCGGAAAAGCAGGAAATAACCGACATGGGTGTACGCCGCCTTTCCTTTAAATCGGTTACCGGTTCTTTCGTTGATTCCGAAAATTCAGGGAACCTTTTTGTCATTAGGGGCGAAATAAATAACGATTATCCGAAGAGCAGGAGTTTTATCCTTATCAAAGGGAGCATACTGGACGATAAGAACCAGGTAGTGAAGAGAAAATTGGCTTACACGGGCAATAACTTCAAAGAAGAAGAGAT
>JAUWMY010000315.1 GCA_030612945.1 Desulfobacteraceae bacterium | reverse complement strand
ATAGATTTGCCCGTTATTCTGGTATGTGAAATGCCTCGCAATCTCCGGGCTTTCCTTGTAGAGCTTTCTATACGTTTCTTTAAAATTCTCGCGATAAGATTTGATAAAACGATACTTCATGGGATAGATAAATCCCGATTCAAAAAAGAATTCCCACAGAGCATCCATATCGACATCGTTAGAAATATGGGCATGGGGGTCCAGGGCATTGATGAGTCGATCGGCCAGGCGGCCATAAGTATTTATATCCATGTCCAGAATGGAAAGACCGCAGCGGATGCCTTTATCTTTTTCTTCCAAGCGGTAGATCACCTGGGCAGAACAGTTAAGTGTCAAACCCGAAAAATCGATTATCAATTTGGGTATAATCATACCCTGCATCAGAATTCCCTCATCCGCGTTTTCATATAAGGACAATCCTGAAGTGGAGATATCAAAAACCTCCAGTTGGGATTTTTTTCTTAAGAGAGGATGATCGAACAGAAGAGTAGGTGATGGTACCAGGCACTGACGGGGATTGCGGATCTGATCTGAATCAGATCGGTTGATTATTTGATTGACTGGGGCGAGTACAATTTCATTGTCCAGATGGGCGTTCTGCTGACGAATGCACTGACATGGCCCAGAAAAGAAAATCTGTTGGTTATCCCTCAGATTAATGGTGGCTATTGCATCTGGATTGAACCTGCGTGATGAGCAAGATGATGTCGATTTTATTCTAACTCGGAACCCAATCGGAGAAAAATCCAACAGTTCTCCTCTGGTTAGCAACCCAGCCTGAATCAATTCGACGTCAATCCCTTTGCAACCATATCGCCTGGCCTGCCGTTGCCCAACTGCGTGGCTTAAAGAAGGTAATTCAATCGTAAAATGCTTATTATCAATCTCCTGCACAGCAGCTGGCACGAGTATTAGGGACCGGCCATCAATAATAATAACATATTGGAATTTATACTCTTCTGGCTTGAATCCCGGGGGGTTATCATCGGACCAGCGGCAGGTGAGCGTACTGCTAAGACAGGGTTCAGGATATGCCCTTATAAGGACGCATTCTTCGTATTTTGGATGTCCAAGAAGGGCAAAAATATACCCATCTATAAAATTGATGTGGTTAAGCGTGTTTGTAAGGGTCTCTTTTTTCACCGGTTTGGCGTTTTCCAGAGCATCGGTCAGAGTCCGGTGCTGGAAAAGCCAGGGTGGGAGCTTTTTTTCCTCTCCGGAGGCTTGCTTGACAAGGCCATTAATTTTTGGAAAGATTTTTTGTGACTTAGACGAGTCCACTTAAGCTGGCTACCTATAGGTGTTATTTAAATTTGCTATGTAATCCCTCTTTTGTGGAAGCACAAAAGCAGCACTGACTATACACCATATGACCCGCAATGGCAAGTGTATAGAATCAGTGAGATTTGCTAAATTTGATAGTAGCGACGTTAGGAGTTTTTCCTTTTTATAAGCGGGGTAGCTGCGCTAATTATTATTGCGGAGCGATATAATAACTTGAATGATGTTGATATATTCCTATTTTTCTGCCATAGAAGTTATGACCAATTGAGTGAGACAAAAAATGAAGGAATTGAAACTATGACAGAAAAAAAATTAAGCTTTGAGCAGGGGCCCATCAGGCCGCCAAATGAGGCGCGGAGTCTGCTTCTGCGGGTGACCCGCAATTGTCCGTGGAACCAGTGCATGTTCTGCCCGGTCTATAAGGGAAGAAAATTTTCCTTGAGGACTCTTGAGCAGATCAAGAAGGATATCCAGACGGCCAGAGACATTGCTGACGATATCAAGGCCCTTTCATGGAAGCTCGGGGCCAGCGGAAGCACTGACGATCAGGTGGTCAGCCATATTTTCGGTAGCTCTGCTTATAGTGACAGCTACCGCAGTATTGCAGCTTGGCTTTATTACGGAACCGGGGCCTGTTTTCTGCAGGATGCGGATAATCTGGTAATGAAAACCAAAGATATGGTTGAAGTCCTCACGTTTCTGAGAGAGAAATTTCCAAATATTACCCGGGTTACAACATATTCCAGATCTCGAACTGTTGTGCGGAAGTCAGTGGAATCGTTGAAACAAATCCGGGAGGCAGGACTTGACAGGATACATATTGGGCTTGAAAGCGGTTATGACCCACTTCTCAAATTCGTGAAAAAAGGGGTGAGCGCAGCCCAACATATTGAGGCGGGACAGAAGATCATTGAGGCTGGCATGGAACTGTCCGAATACGTGATGCCTGGGTTAGGCGGACAGGAGATGTGGCGGGAACATGCAGTTGAGACGGCCAGGGTGCTCAATCAGATTAACCCCCACTTTATACGCCTTCGCAGCCTGAGAATCCCCAGCCGGGTGCCTCTTTACGAGAAACTGAAGGACGGAACCTTTACCATGCAGACTGATGATATGATGGCAGAAGAGATCAGGATTTTCATTGAGAACTTGGATGGAATCACCAGCACCGTAACAAGTGATCATATTATGAATCTTTTGGAGGAGGTTGCTGGCAAGATGCCTGAGGACAAGGAAAAAATGCTGGATGTTGTCAAGGCTTACCAGGAACTGCCAGAGTCTGAAAGGCTTATATACAGGGTGGGTCGCAGGGGAGGGGCATACCGCTCTACAGATGACCTGAAACGTGACCCCGTGACCTATGAAAAAATTAAAAACCTCATGCAGGAGGTCAAGGCAAAAGAGGACATCCAGGGAGTAGAGAAATTCATAACTGATATGGCTGACAGGTACGTTTGAGGATTGACTATTGACTATTGACTATTGACGATTAATTACTGCACGTCCAATTTTCAAGGAAATAGAAGATATCATTATCATAACAACCATTTAACCACTCAACTACTTAACCACTTAACTTTATTTGAAGTTGGAGCAACCTATATGAGTTTTTATCCGGTTTGTATTGAACTTGAAGGGAAAACTGTCCTTGTTGTGGGTGGGGGCAGAGTTGCCCAGAGAAAAGTTGAAACTCTGATGAAGTTTGGGGCTTCAATACAGATTGTCAGCAGGAAGTTAACCAATAAACTTAAAGAATTGGTTGAATCTAAAAAAATCCATCACATTGGCAAGGAATTCAGGGACGAACACTTAGGTGGGGCATTTCTTGTGATCGCCGCCACGGATGACGAACGATTGAATCGTAAGATCAGCGAAAGCGCGCAAAAGAGGCATTTGCTCATAAATGCAGTTGACCAGCCCTCAGACTGCAATTTTATTGTTCCATCCATTGTCAATCGTGGAGACCTTTTGATTGCAATATCCACTTCAGGAAAAAGCCCGGCCCTTGCAAAGAAACTAAGAAAGGAACTTGAGGTGCAATTTGGCGACGAATACGAAACCTTCCTTACTTTGATGGGCTGCCTGCGCGAGGAAATTTTGTCAATGGGGCTTTCCCAGGACGAAAAGAGCCGGATTTTCAATGAAATCGTTGATTCAGATATCCTAAAATCTTTGGCACAGGGTGATATTGCTGGGGTGGAATCCACTCTGAGGCGTATTCTGCCCGGGGATCTGGCTATAAAAAAGTACCTAAAGTCAAGAAAAATGCCTATTTATCCCGCTTGCAGCGGGGAAGTGAGCTAAAGTGTCTAAAGTGCCTAAAGTCGTGGAAACTGGAGATTTGAAACTGGAAACTGGAAACTGGAAACTAAGTACCGAGGAACCGTGTTTTTCTATATCAATTTAGTAATATTTTCTATTCAAACTCTATCTTTTTAGTTCACTTTGGTGCCTTAAAATAAATTTTTATTCAAATTGCGCAAAAAGATTTTTGTATAGCCTGGAAAGCCTTTGCTGTAAAGACCCTCAGAAGAATGAATGGCGATTCAACTTTTTACAAACTGTTTGGTTCCGGCATGTCCTGCTTAAGAATTAAAAGATTGAGGGATTTGGAGATTGCGTTTCTTATCTGTGAAATTCTGTCTACTTTGTCTGAATAGACGGAGCGAAGCGACTCCTTAACTTTAGTTCACTTACCCGCTGCAAGCGGGATAAATAGGCACTTTTCCGGTTTATCCGGATTGAGCACTTTAGCTCACTTAATTTAAGGAATTCCTTATGATATATCTATGGTTTAACATGGCGCTTTTCTTTGAGCTGTTGGCTACAGGGGGATTTGTTGTCTATATTGTTAAGCAGGAAAAGTGGGTATTCAGGTGTTCGTACTGGATTCTTGTTGCCGGATTTATCTGTCATACCATATTTCTTAGTTATAGATATTACTCCCTGGGCACTGCGCCGGTCCTGGACC
>JAUWMY010000141.1 GCA_030612945.1 Desulfobacteraceae bacterium | reverse complement strand
TCTGGCATACACCGAGGTAAGGCAAGGAAGGATGCCAGAGGTCGTTACAGATAAAGACGGCGATGGTAAAATCATTGAGCCTGAAGACAGGGATCTGCTTTCCATGGGAAAAGTACTTCCGTTCCTCAAACACGCCATAATTGGGTAGGTTTAACTTACGGTAGGTGAACAGGATTTCTCCGTCAACTGCCACAAGGGCTGAATTGTAAAAATTCATTGATTTTGATTCTTCAATAAAACCAACTACAGCAGCAGTCCCTTTCGTGGCGTCTGTCAACTGTTTGATCTCCTTAGAATCAAGCCTGAGCGCAACCGTGTGATACTTCTGTCCTACAAAATATCCTGTTAGCGCCAGTTCCGGGAAAACAATTAGTTGGGCACCCTTTTCCCGGCCTTGATGGATTTTGCTGATAACCTCTTCCAGGTTGGCTTTGATATTCAAAAGGACTGGGCTAGTCTGATAAATAGCAACTTTCATTATTCACTCCCTCCTTTCTTACAATCTTTACCCTAATGTTGCATAAAATTTGAGTTCAAAATGGTATATATTGGGTAAGCCCTCTTTTGGGTAGACACCATGGCATATGGACGCAGGGCATCTGCAAATCTCAACTGAAAACAGTTGGAAAACGATACGCCGTTTTGATGAAGTGATAGCTATCAAGAAAAATGTTTTGTGTCAAAATGATTCGTCTGTTATAGTAAATTATATTGATTTCCATTACAAAGGGCTTGGAATTAGCGATGAGAATTTTTGACGACAGTAGGCTCCAGCAAGCAAACAAAGAGCATCAAAGTGATATTGACTTTTCCCTTGCCATGCAAAAGGCCTTCTGGGATGAACTGAAAGGATTCATCCTCCGAAAGACCACCCGTCTTCTCCCTTTTGATGAAGTGAAGGATAAACTGGAGATCTGGTTTGTTCAGGACCTGGGGACAAAGACGGTTATTGTTGACAGTATTGTGGGAAGTGAAGGCCGGTATAGAAGTTTTACCAGGCGCTTCCTTCCTCTGCAGGAAGATCTGCGTAATCGCTGGAAAAAAGTGGATCAGGCCCATTATGCCCGCCGTGATCTTCCGCCGGTTGAATTGTATAAGGTTCAGGACGCATATTTTGTCAAGGATGGTCACCATCGGATTTCAGTAGCTCGGGCAAAAGGAGTTAAAAATATTGAGGCCAGGGTCTACGAATATGAATGCGATGTCCCCCTGGACAAAGAAACGGACCTGGAAAAGCTCGGCATCCAGGAGGCATACCATCAGTTTCTTAAGGATACACAACTTAACAAGAATCGGCCCCATCCAGGACTCCAGTTGACTCTTTTGGGCGGGTATCCCATCCTCATGGAACATATCCAGGCCCACAAATACTATCTGGAAAATAAAAAGGGGGAAGATGTTTCCATGTCTGAAGCCGCTTGTTCCTGGTACGATAACGTATATATACCGTTAGCGACTGTTATTCGAAAAAACCGCATTATGAAATACTTCCCTCACAGGACAGAGACAGACTTCTATCTATGGGTGATAAAAAACAGGGGTAAATTGAGCGATCAATATGTATTGAATGAGGAATCTGACAGTATGGTTGAGGCCTATGCACGAAAATACGGCGGACTTTTTCGGAAAATTATAGGGGCCTACAGGCGTTTTTTCGGTTTGGTTCGGTATCGATAAAAAGAGTCTAAAGCGCCTAAAGCTATAAGTGCTTCATTACGCCAACTTTTGCTCATTTTAGGCGTCCCGCCGCAAAGCGGCGGGATTAACTTTAGACACTTCTTTAAGGTTTTACTTCTTCTTCTTAATCACAAGCCCCACACCTTTAAGCCAGCTCTTTGCGACCCATGCAGGTTTTTCTCCGTTGACATTTACTCTATAGTTGAGCCTCGTCATGGTTGCGGTATCAAGTGACGCACCAATCTCGCCCAGGATAAATTTTATTTCCGGATACTGATCTAAAACAGCCTTTCGAATTACAGGGGCGGGGTTATAGATAGGAAAATAGCTTTTATCATCCTCTAAAACCGTTTGGTTATAGGCGTTGATCTCCCCGTCTGTCGCAAAGGCCATACCGCACATAGCCTGTCCATCTCGTACAGCCTTTTTGCAAAGAGGGGTTTCCATCTTTTTAACATCCGAGTCCGGGATGTCTTTACCGAATTCAAGGCCGTAGTATCCCATCATTCCCTTAAAACCATCAGCTCTTGAGTAGAATTCTGTATTTACAGCTACCGTCATCTTGCCAGGGTTCTTTTTTATCCATGCAGCCCAATCTGATAAGGCCTTGATACCCAATTCATCCGCTTTTTTTGCAGACATCACGATGGCATAGGTGTTATTGAACTTTGCCGGCGCAAGCCATACAAGACCGTTTTTCGCGTCAATGGCCTTTACCTTTTCAAAAAGCCCTGCAGAATCGCGAATCAACTCTTTTTTCTTGAAAAACGTCAACCAAGCGGTTCCAGTATATTCCATGTAGACATCAATCTGGCCCTGTTCCAGTGCTTCTCGGTTGACGTTGGTTCCACCAAGAGACGTACGGTCTTTTACCGGTATTCCCCTGTCTTTTAAAAGATTAACCATAATTTTTCCCAGGATAACCTGCTCGGTAAAACCTTTAGATGCAACATTGACCGGATCGCCTGCAAAAACAGTTAAGGGTACAGCAAAGAAACATACCGCCATTAGTGAAATAAGAACCTTTTTCATAAGAACTCCTCCTTTTAAATGGTTATTAATATGCCAAACAACAGAGCCAATTTCAAAACGTCCCCTTTTGCCCAATATCTGCGTCAGGCTCAAACTTTAATCCTCGAAATACTCAATGTATTCCTGTGGGTTAAATTTTCGCCTTCCTTGATCTTGAACAAAATTGAACATTTTGAAACTACCTCAACAGATAACGGATAACAATAACATAACCAGGTCACGCGGCCTGGTATTCCTCAGTCTGAATGCCTGCACTGACAACAATTCTCTCCAGCCTGGCCAACAGAGTGTCAAAAAACATGGCAATCAGGGCTACTGGAACTGCACCTGCCATCAAAATCCCCATATCCATCAGGGCAATGCCCGTAAAGATCCAGAAACCAAGACCTCCTCCCCCAATAAGACAGGCCAGGGGGGCAGAGCCTACAATAATGGCTGTTGCTGTCCTTATCCCACCCATGATAACCGGCAGGGCATTGGGTATCTCAATCCTGAACAGGATTTGATTTGGGGTCATTCCCATACCGGTTGCCGCCTCAATGACATCCTTGCTAACGGACTGGATACCGGCATACGTATTTCGGACAATAGGGGCCACTGCGTGAAAGAAAAGGGCAATCAGGGCCGGAACAACACCTATCCCGGAAAGCCCCAAGAGTGGTAAAAACCCATAGGCCAGGGCAATGACTCCAAGAGAAGGGATGCTTTGCCAGATATTCACTAATACCATAATAGCGGAGCCAAAGCGATCAAAGCCCTTCCTGGTCATAATTATTCCAAGGCCCACACCAACACTTCCAGCAGTTGCCATACTTACAATGACCAGGAAAAAGTGCTCAAGGACCAACCGGAAAAACTCGGGCAAATTTTTTATGGTATAATCTAAGGCGCCATAAACCTGATAAAGCCAAATAACGATCAGGATAATCGCCGCAACGGGAATAATCCTCTTTAATAATGGAAAAATGACCTTTGGTTCCATAACCCTATTTCCTCAAAATTTCTTTTATACCATCTTCTCTTAATACACCAAGAACCTTTTTGTCTTCATCGACTACGATAATATATCCCACGTCATGGGTGAATATCTCGGAAAGGCCATCCTTAAGGCTGGAAGAGGCTGGCAAAAAGGCATCTGTAGAACGCATTATGTCTCCCACCTCGTCGGCCTTTTTTGTCAGGGCTTCCTGGTCTACATAACCCATCAATCTCTTTTCATTATCAACCACAATAAGATGGTCCGCCTTAAGCTCGTTAAGCATTGATTTGGCCTTTTCAGGTGATTCGTCCTTCATGATTACAGGAGGGTCCGGGCACATGGCGGCCTTAACCTTAAGAAGATTGAGCCGTTTGAGAGTGCGGTCACCTCCCACAAAATCTCGGACAAATTCATTTGCAGGTTCTGTGAGCAATTCTTCAGGAGAGGCAAACTGAACAAGCTTACCATCTTTAAGGAGGCATATCTTGTCGCCCATCTTGATAGCCTCATCAATATCGTGAGTAACAAAGACAATTGTTTTATTAACTTTCTCTTGAATTTTCAAAAATTCATCCTGGAGATGTTCTCTGTTGATCGGGTCAATGGCCCCAAACGGCTCGTCCATTAACATTATTGGCGGATCAGCGGCCATTGCCCGTGCAACACCGATGCGCTGCTGTTGGCCGCCGGAGAGTTCTTTTGGATACCGGTCTATGTATTCACTTGGAGGGAGATTAATTATTTCCAACAAGCCTTCCACTTTTTCGGCAATCTGGTCGTGATCCCAACCCTTCAGTTTCGGTATTGTGGCGATATTCTCACCGATAGTCATATTGGGGAATAAACCAATATTTTGGATCACATAACCAATGCTGCGTCGCAATTCGATGGTATCAAGACGACTGATATTCTGACCGTCAATCAAGATCTTGCCGCTGGTTATTGGAATCAGCCTGTTTACCATTTTCATGGCTGTAGTCTTGCCACACCCGGACGGTCCAACCATCGTGCAGATCTCCCCCTCTTCCAGATCGAATGAGAGGCTGTCCACTGCCTTAATGTGTTCAGCGCCGGGATAGATCTTGGTTACTTCCTGCAAACTTAACATAGTACCCATAATTCACTCCTCTATCAGTCTATATGAGCTAACATCTTAAAATTTGTGTCAAGTTTTTGTAAAACTATGTAAATCCCATCAGTTAACACGTGATACTGGATGCTTGTCTCTGGATACTTGTTGTAGCGAAGCGCAAATCCCGTCTTTAGCGGGAATGGAATAAGGAATGGCTTTTTCTTTATCGAGCATCGAGCATCCAGTAACCAGCATCTTAACGCTTCAAGCTGTTAAGTTGAAAAATGCACACAAACTCGTCGGTTTGAAGCATAGCTTCGCTATGTTTAACTTTATAATCGGTAATAATTACCTCTCAATCTTCAGGCCCGCCGGGGTGATCCAATCTTCAACCTTCCCCAGAAAGATATCTGCCAAAATCGCCAGCAACCCCATGCTGATGGCCCCCGCAATAACCGAGTCATTGGTCGCCATTTGTAGTCCTTCGCTTACAAACAGTCCCAACCCACCGGCCCCGATGTAAGCGGCAATTGCCGCAATGGCAATGCTCATAACGACCGCGGTCCTGACACCGGCCATAATAACCGGCGCAGCGAGAGGCAGTTGCAACTGTTTGAGTAGTTGAAAATTGGTCATACCCATACCCCTACCCGCCTCAACGGTGGCAGGATCAACAATTCTAATAGCAATATACGTGTTTCGAATGATGGGCAACTGGGAATAAAGGGCCAGGGCTATCACTGCAGGCACCACCCCGATCCCGATACCACTCACTGCATCCCATGCCCTATCAATTGAAGACAGAACTGGCATCATAAAACCGAAAAGGGCAATACTTGGGATTGTAATCATGATGCTTGCCAAATATAACACGATGTCTGCTGCGGTCTTATGACGGGTAATATAAACACCGATCGGTACGCCCGTAAATATAGCTATAACCAATGCAATTGAAACAATCTTTATATGCGTTACTGTATGAATACCAACTGTTCTAAAATTATCTGCAAAAAAGGCAAATGGTCCTGAAAGGAATAAAGGATTGACAAATGTATGGTATCCAATAATTGAAAGAATGACGCCGATCAGCATCAACCAGAAATCTTCAATAGTTTTCATGAAATTTAACACAATGACTAAAATTAGTATTCCAAAAATGAACCACGTCATCCAAAACCCATAGGTTTCGCTAAATTTATAACTTTCAAGTTTAAAGTAGAATGTTTGGGCCAGATCAAGTTGATAAATAAAGACAGAGAGACATATAAAAAACAAAATCAAAAAATAGCTTGTATAACCAAGACGACCTTTGCGAAAAGCACTCCGAAAATATAAAATGATTCCAGCGAGAAAGATCAAGATGAGTATGATTCCAAAAAAGGTCCCTGCCCAATTGAAAAGGAAAGGAAAGATGGAAATACACGTAATGATAAACAGAAATATAGGTAAGAATTCCGATTTCTGCATACCTGTTCGAAGATATGCCAGCAGATAAATTAACATGGCAAATATAGGCACCATTAACGCCATCCGAAGGATATTATAACTTTCCAGAAATTCGATATCCAGATCATTCACATTGAGTAACATCTCGTAGGCGGATATGGGATTTTCCTGATCAAGTATGCTGCCGGGAAACCAGGGCTGAAAAAACCCAATAAAGACAAGAATAAAAGCAAAAAGGAAAATCCTGTCTGTCCATTGCCAGCTAAAAATGGATTTATGGCTTACTGACACAACCGCGCTTTCACAATGGGGGCAAAATTTTGTGTCTTCAGGTATTTCCTTCTTACAATTTGGGCATATAGCTATTTCCATCTACTTATCCCCGGTTTATCGTATGCTAAACAATTGATTTCGGTTTTGGTTGGAATTAAAGGGTATGTAGCAATGATTTATATAAGCAAGGCAAAAATGTCAAG
>JAUWMY010000404.1 GCA_030612945.1 Desulfobacteraceae bacterium | reverse complement strand
TTCTCTTTGCAGTTGTTTCATGGCAGGGGCAAGAGAAGTTATTCTGGGTTTAAAACGCCAGTTCACCGTAAACCATGTGATTGGAATCATGACTAAAATAAAGGGGAAACAATAGGTAACCCACTGAAAATACCCAATATCAAAGCCGAACATGTCATTCAGATAGGTCATCATAATAACGTTTCTTGCGCCACCTGACGGAGCCCCCGGGCCTCCTATGTTACATGCCATTGCAATGGCAATCATAAGCATCTTGGCAAGCTCTTTGTCCTCGGGAACTTCCCTCGTCAGGCTGTTTTGATAAAGAAGCATGCCTATGGGAAGAAACATGGCAGCCAGGGCATGGTCTGAGATAAAAGCTGCAAGGGGTGAGATAATAATAAAGAAGATAAGGGTGACCCATTTCACATTGGGAACTGCCAGTTTTTTGAACATCATAAGGCACATTCTCTTGTCAACACCTGTTTTCACAAAGGCTGCCGCAAACATGAGGCTCCCCATAATAAACCAGCATGCATCACTCCAATAAAGCATGGCCACTTCTTTTCGTGTGACCACGCCTGTGGACACAAGGATAAGACCTATGCAAAAGGCAACACCCGGCAGGGGAATGCATTCTGTCATAAAACAAAAGACCACAAATACCATCATGGCTATGGCAACTTTGATATGCCAGGCCCCCTTATCAGCCGTTTTCTTGTCCCCGCCGGAAAGGTTTTCATACTTGAGGCCATCTCTTCTGAGCTCCATGGACTTCGTCATTAGTGCGCCAAAGGCTTCATCACTGACATTATCATTGATATAGGCCTGTGCCCGTTTTAAATTTTCAGAATCACCCTGGATTTTGTATTTCTTACACCACTTGAGGTCTCGCTTTAAAAATCGATCCTTAGAAAGGGACCCCATTCTCATGTTTCTTTCCATCACCTGGGCAGAGAGAAGCTGCCATTGGGTTGCATCTGAGCTTTTTTTGTTAAACAGCTCAGTGGTGATAAAACTTACGACTGCTTTTGGTCCCACCTTAACTTCGGTACCCACATCCTTCATACCATAGGGTGTTGGTAATACCAGGATTGCAAAAAATAAAACAACAGGTATGACCAGAAGTTTCCAGTTTACATACTTGTCATATCCAGCGGCCTTCTCTTTCGCTTCAGTCATTTTTTACCTCACTTTTTTACAACCTATTCTCGTAAGTTCTCAAAAAGTCCGGGTGGAGTTTATCCGTAAGGATCTAATAAAAGGCTTACGCCTAAATTCCTTATTCGGAGTTTACCCGTAAGGGTTTTATCCCCGAGTTATTGAGAAGATACCTATTCTCTTGATAATAGATAGCATAGAACATGATGTATCTTGAATGAGAGACAGATTATATATTGTCAGCCAAATATAGCGAAACTCTGCATTATGGATTCTCGGTCTCTTTGATAATTTGTCTTGGAGACTTCATAAACCTTCTCGTTTGAGCCACACGAATCTTTTCCTCAAGCTTTTGCCTTTTCTCAAAAGCCTCATCAGCCTTCTTTATAAGGTCATTAACATCTGTCGGTTTCATTAAATAGTCTGTTGCCCCTGAGTGTAAACCCTCCACCGCAGAATCTACCGTGGCATGGCCGGTCAACATAATTACCTCAACCAGAGGAAAGAGCCTCTTTATCTCCTTTAACGTGGTCATGCCATCCATACCGGGCATTTTGACATCCAGAATCACCACGTCAACATTGCGTGATTTCAATATTTCCAGTGCATCGTTCCCACTGATCGCTGTAAGGACATCATAACCCTTTCTCGCAAGCAACTTCTTGGTGGTAGAGAGAAATCTTTCCTCATCATCCACAAGCATCATTTTCATTTTTGCCATGTTTTGCCCCCTATGTGGTCAATGGTTGAGTATACTTTAAACGGTTATAATCTTAGCTTTCTAATTCTTGGATATGATCAAAATATTTCGACCTGTGCGGTTAGATGTAACTCAATAAAATTTACCATCCCGTAGGGTGGATTGAGTCCCGCTGAAAGCGGGACTAATTCCACACAATTTGCATACCATGGGAATTAAGTAAAATAAGGTTAAAACAGCGAAACCCATCCTACAACGAGCGTTAAAATCTAACCGCACAGGTCAAAATATTTAAGGCTGGAGTTTTGGAGAATTGTCGAAGATCCCCTTTTTTTTCGGGGGAGTATTGAAACAATAGTTTTAAAATTTTAAAAAGTCCTTTTAGGCCCATCACTCCAGTACTCCATCACTCCAATAATAAACAACGTGCTATGGACGACCGATGATCCAAATGATAAAAAAACGCAATTTAAGGATGTACACAGTATAGTTGCTTGGTTGTCAATTGAATCGATTGAAGAAGTCCCCTATTGACGAAGTCTTATATTGCGGCCGGCAGATCTATTGTAAATTTCGTACCAGCGCCCTTCTGACTGCTGACCTCCATGACACCGCCCATGCTGTCTATAATGCCGTAACACACGGAAAGTCCCAACCCTGTTCCCTTGCCCACGGGTTTGGTGGTAAAGAATGGACTAAAGACCTTTTTCAGATTTTCAGGGCTGATACCGGACCCATTGTCCTTGACAGTAATTTCCACCTTTCCATCTTCTTTTTGGCCAACGTCTACTGCCAGTTCACCACCCTCAGATCCATGCATTTCTACAATAGCATCAATTGCATTGTTAAAAAGGTTGATCAATACCTGTTGCAGTTGTCCCGGATCTCCCTGAATTGGGGGGATATCTTCTGAAATCTTCTGTGTTACGGTGATCCCCTCTACGTTGGCCTTGTTTTCAATCATGCCGATGATATCAGGGATGAAACTGCCGAGGTCGATATCTGTAGAAATAACCTCGCTTTCCCTGCCGAACTTAAGCACAGCATGAGTAATTTCCGAACAACGATCAATTTGCAGCTTAATTTGAGCCATGGAATCTTCGATTTCTTTTAGATCTTCCGATTCCTTTATCTCGCCTTTTTCCTTCAGATCTTCCAGGATAGTATCGATAAGTGTCTGCTCACTCTTCATGACCTGAAGAGGGTTGTTGATTTCATGGGCAATCCCTGTTGCCATTTCCCCAATCTCCGCGAGTCTGCTTGCTCTCACAAGCTGCTGACCCAATTCATCTTTTTCCGAATCTATTCGTTCCATCCGTCGGACAATCCGATTAGCCTCATAAAAAGCGATACCAACGATGCCAGCACCGCCAATAACCATGATAAGGGCGATCATGTAGCCGGCTGAACGGAGTGCCTTGAATGCGTCTGCCTTTTCTTGTCTGACAATTAGAAACCATCTCTTATCTTTGAGCCAGGTTGGCGCATAGAGATGTTTATTACCTCTCGCATCATCTTGAATGAAAGTTTTAATGCCGCTGTGCTGTGTAGGGTGTTCAACTACGTCCGGGGCTTTTTCCATAAGGCTCCCGCCTGAACGTCGCTCTGT
>JAUWMY010000210.1 GCA_030612945.1 Desulfobacteraceae bacterium | reverse complement strand
GGACCAGTGAAGAACTTTCTACAATCTCGTGTCCATGTGACTTGAAGTAGTCAAGAAACTTTTGTCGTATTTCTCTAAAATTCATTGTCGTATCCATATAGTTTACTTGCCTGCCTTTTTCTCCTTCTTAATGTCAATCTCTTCCTTTATCTTTCCAAGTCCCGACTTTTCTAGGACAAGCTGTCTGATTTTGTCCCTGATATCTGTGTTTTCCGCCAAAAAGCGTTTAACATTTTGTCGTCCCTGACCAATCCTTTCTTCGCCAAAGGAGAACCAGGCCCCGTTTTTCTCCACAATCCCCAGGGAAACACCCAGGTCAAGGATATCACCCTCCTTGGAGATTCCGTGCCCATAAATCAGATCAAACTCCGCTTCCTTGAACGGGGGCGCAATTTTATTTTTTACTACTTTTACCCGAGTCCTGTTTCCTACTATCTGGTCTCCCTCCTTAATGGCGCCGATGCGCCGGATATCCAGTCGTTGCGTCGCATAGAACTTCAAGGCATTGCCGCCAGTTGTGGTTTCCGGGTTGCCGAACATGACGCCAATTTTCATACGTATCTGGTTAATGAATATGACACATGTTTTTGATTTGCTGATGGCTCCCGTAAGCTTCCTCAGGGCCTGGGACATGAGCCTGGCCTGCAACCCCATATGGTGGTCACCCATATCCCCCTCAATCTCGGCCCTGGGCACAAGGGCGGCTACGGAATCAACGATCAGGACATCGATGCCGCCGCTTCTCACAAGGATCTCCGTAATATCAAGTGCCTGCTCGCCAGTATCAGGCTGGGACACCAACAGACTATCCACATCCACCCCGAGCTTCCTGGCGTAACCCACGTCAAGGGCATGCTCAGCATCCACAAAGGCCACCATCCCGCCTTTTGTCTGGGCCTCGGCAGCAATATGAAGGGCTAAAGTGGTCTTTCCTGAGGACTCGGGCCCGAAAACCTCCAAAACCCTTCCCCGGGGGACACCACCAATGCCAAGTGCTATATCCAACGCGAGGGACCCTGTAGAAATAGCAGGTATGTCAATAACCCTCTCCTCCCCCATCTTCATGATGGAACCCCTACCAAATTGTTTCTCTATCTGAGAAATGGCCTGTTCCACCGCTCTTTCTCTATCCATACTATCCATAGGTTTTGCCTCCCTAAATAAGTGCGCCAAAGCGCCTAAAATGACTAAAGTGAACTAAAGCTAATGAGTCGCTTCGCTCCATCCGTTTTAAAATTCCCAAATTCTTCAACCCCTAAATTTCCCCAATCAGCGGCCATGCCTTCAACTCAGAATATACAGCGCCGCCTGGCTTCAAATCACTTTTAAATAAAACCAGTTCCTTAAGGGTACACACCGGACTGGTCAGATCCTGATACTTTAACAGAAGGTCATCAAGATGGGTCCCGGGCTTCGCACCCTTCCGAAATCTTCCCATGGTCAGGTGGGGTCTAAATGGCCGCTTCTCCTGTTTGATCCCAAAGGGCTTCAGGTGCTTTTGCAATGCATCTCTGAAACAGGACATCCGGTCAAGGTCCCCCTCCATGCCGGCCCACAAAACCCTCGGATTTCGTCTGCTGGAAAATACTCCGGCACCCTTGAGTGAAATAGCAAAAGGACCATATAGCTGGCAAACCTTTTCTGCTGCCTCACCAATCGGCTCAACATGCCCCACAGGTATATTACCCATAAAAACCATAGTAATGTGTATGTTGCCCGCCTTGACCCATCGCACATCTAAGGAAGTTTTTCTCATCTCCTGTGAAATATGAGAAATGGTTTTTTTGATCTCAGGAGGCAGCTCAAATGCCAGAAAGGAACGGATTTCCATTTAGATACCTTCTCACCCAGTCCAGGGCCATCATTGAGGAGTTCAATTTTACCTGCCCCCTGTTGCCCCAGAAGCGGTATTCCCTTGAAAAAGTTTTTCCCCGCGCTGCCAGCCCAACATGGACTGTTCCCACTGGTTTTTGTCTGGTGCCCCCACCAGGCCCGGCAATGCCCGTAACCGCAAGCCCCAAATCCGTTTTGATCCGGTCCTTCACACCCCGGGCCATCTCCTCCACCGTCCTTTCACTGACCGCCCCGTGTGTCTCAAGTGTCCTGGGATCTACGCGGAGAAGGTCGGCCTTGGATTGATTGCTGTATACAACTACCCCACCATGGAAGTAGCTGGAACTGCCCGGCACACTCGTCAGCCTGTGCCCGATCAGTCCTCCGGTACACGATTCAGCTACCGAGATGGACAGGTTTTTCTCCAGGAGTAAGTGCCCAACCACCTCTTCCATGTTTTGATCGCCAGGGGCAAAGATATAGGGTCCCACAAGGCGCCTTACTTCCATTTCCACTCTGTCCAGTTCTTTTGTAACTGTTGGCTCGTCCTGCCCCCGCAGGCTGATAGTAATGTGGTTTTCGGGGAAACGGGGGTAAAATCCAAAAACGATATTTCCTGTTTTCCCCTGTATCTTCTTGAAAATCTCGGCGATGCCGGGCTCATTAAGCCCGTACAACTTTAAAATCCGTTGCCTCATTATGGGTAGAGTCTTATAGCGACTCAATATCTCAGGGAGCACAATCTTGTCCATGAGATAGCGCATTTGATCCGGCACCCCGGGCAGAAAATAAAGACGTACCTCCTTTTCTATGAGGGAAAAGCCGCAGGCAGTGCCTTCAGGGTTTAGCATCCTCGAACCTTCGGGCATCCACGCCATCTTCTCGAGAGAAGACGTAATCTTGATTTTACTTGCCCTGGCGTAATCCTTTATTTGTTCTAACATCTGTTGATCAAGGCAAAGTGGCCTGTTCAAGGCCTGGGCCACGATCTCGTTGGTTATGTCATCATCGGTGGAGCCGAGACCACCGGTTACAATTACAAAACGGGATGCCTCCACAGCCCTTTTGAGGGCATCGGAGACCATCTTGTGATCATCCCCTACAGATGTAATCCGGGTCACCTTCAGCCCCGAAGCTGTTAGTCTCCCGGCAGCATACCATGAATTCAGATCAAGTGTCCTGCCGGAAGAAAGTTCATTGCCTATGGTGATAATCTCGCCGTACATCGTCTCTATCAGTCTATATGGATCAAGATCTTAATGATTGCTGATTATTTTACAAAAAACAGGATCAGCCTGACACATAAATGTGCATAAATACCTGCCACCAGGTCATCCATGACGATTCCCAGACCACCCCTGAGCTTTTCCGCCTGTTTTATGGGACAGGGCTTAAAAATATCGAAAACCCGGAACAAAACAAAGCCTAACCCTAAGGTCAACCAGGAGAGGGGCAAAAGGAACATGGTCAGTAAAAAGCCCGCTACCTCGTCAATCACCACCTCTGAAGGGTCGCCATTGCCAAGCAACTCCTGGCTCCGGTCCGAAGCCCAGATGGCGACTGCTACCACCATGACGATGATAAAAACGCCGGGGACGGTTCCAAGACAGGCCAGGCCAAATACGAGGGGAACAGCGCCTAATGTCCCAAAGGTTCCCGGGGCCACCGGCAGAAAGCCTGTGCCAAACCAGGTGGATAATGCTAAGGAGATCTTTCCGGAAAAATCAGCCTTCCTGAAAATGCTCCATATTGTGAATTTATCAGATTGAGATTTTGACATCAAGCAGGTATTAGTGTATCGGATCTATTCTCATTTTCGTTTGTTTAACCCTATCACCCAGTAAAAGATCTCCCTCAGGGGGCGATTGGTTTTCAATGCGACCTCACGACAGGCCTCATATTCCGGTAGAAAAAAGGGCGATCCGTCTCTTTCAAGGACCTTCTTGACCTTGATCTTACCCCAGGGGCTCTCAACTTCTGCCACAGAGCGTTGCAGTACCATACGCTGGGTGTATCGGAATCGAATGCCCAGGGTGCTGCTCTCCCTGAAAAGGATCTCCATCAACGTATCCTTTTGGTCAGGCCGGCCCATGACCTGGATCTGAATCCCAGGTCGATTCTTTTTCATCTGAACAGGACAGAAAACCACATCTAACGCCCCGGCATCAAACAGCCGATCCATAAGAAATCCCAGCCACTCAGGGCTTGTGTCGTCTATATTTGCCTCAAGTATAATAACGGTATCTACCTGGCCCTCAGTCTGCATATGCCCGATGAGAATCCGAACCAGGTTGGGCCTATCTGACAGATCTCTTTTTCCCACCCCATATCCGATATTCTCTACCACCATAGGAGGCATGGGTCCAAAAGAAGTGGCAAGCCCTTTCACCAGGGCAGCGCCGGTTGGGGTCACCATTTCATGATGGGTCCCCGAATCATAGACCGGAACGCCCTCAAGGAGGGCAGTGGTGGCAGGTGCTGGAATCGGTATCCTGCCATGGGCAGTCTCTACAAAGCCCGAACCAAGAGGGAGGGAAGACACAAAAAGTGAAGTGATTCCTAAACGTTCAAGACCGTACACAGTTCCGACTATATCAATGATCGAATCCACGGCACCAACCTCGTGGAAATGAACCTCCTCTGGCGGCTTGTTATGGATTTTTCCTTCCACACCGGCAAGCTCTTCAAATATTCTGACACTTTTGTCCTTAACCCCACTGCTCAGGCTTCCCTTCCGGATGATATTCCTGATGACTTCCAGGTTCCTCGGAACCTGTTCCTGCCCTTCCGTTTTGACCACAAACCGCGTCCCGAAGATCTGGCTTCGCGCCTCTTGCTTCATTTCCAGATGAAAACTATCGAACGGGAGGTCCTGAATTTTTTGATCCAGGTCTTCAAAGGAAAGGCCCGCATCCAGCAGGGCACCTATAAACATATCCCCGCTAATACCAGAGAAACAGTCGAGGTAGGCTATTTTCATGTAACGGCTCCATGTAAAAAACAGAAACCACAAAAAACCTCGCCGAACAGGCAAGGCATTCTATCAGAACATTTTGATTTTTTTAACAAAACATCCTTTTGATGTCAATAAAGGAAAAGCCCGGCCAGCAATTCTCATTATGGCTTCGATTAAAAAGAGACCCCACGGCCCTGCATTAGCAAGTCCTAAAGGTTATAATTAGAATTGCCGATATCCTTATCATTGACTTTTTTACAAAAACGATTATAGACACAATAAACAGTTTTCACGAGGTTTTCAATGAGCCTGTTGTGTGGACTTAAGCGAACATTTTTTCTTGTGTGCCTGACAAACTTTGCGCTCTTCGCCCCATCAAGCACTATTGGCAGTGAAGATGTGGATTGGAAACCATCTATCCGTGTAATCTATGGAGGAAGTCTGTTCGGTACACTCAAACCGTGCGGCTGACATGAGTTACAGGCGGGGGGGCTTTCTCGCCAGAAAACAGTGACAGATCGTTTAATTGCCGAAGCGGGTCGGGAAAATACCATCATTATCAATACGGGAGATAACTTTTTCCAAACCGGCGAACCGGAACTGGAAGACAAGAAAGCCGAAATGATATTTAAAGCCTTGGACAGGATAGGGATCGATTTTGTCGGCC
>JAUWMY010000007.1 GCA_030612945.1 Desulfobacteraceae bacterium | reverse complement strand
TTGAATCCCGGCCCATGAAGATGAGGAACTGGGAGTATCTCTTTTTTGTGGACCTTGAGGGACATGAGCAGGATGATAATGTACGTGAGGCGCTCAAGGAAATAGATGGTTACTGCTCGTTTATGAAACGGCTCGGGTCCTACCCGGCAGGGGGTGATCCATGGGATTAAACAATCCTTCATTAAGGCCCAAAGTGGGAATTGTGGGTGGTACCGGCAGGATGGGATCGTGGTTTGGAGGCCTCTTAGAGCAATTTGGTTTTGAGGTCCTTCGTACGGGTCGAAAAACACGTCTTAGTCCTGAGGAAATGGCACCCAACTGTGATGTGGTTGTCATATCGGTTCCCATCTCCAGCACAGTTGAAGTAATAAAAAAGATCGGTCCTCTTATTCCGGAAAACGGCCTGTTGATGGATCTCACTTCCATCAAAAAAGGGCCCATGAAGGCCATGCTGAAATATTCCGGTGCACAGGTTGTGGGCGCGCACCCCCTTTTTGGCGCGGATGTGGCCGAAGATCACCAGGCAAGGGTGGTACTCTGCCCTGGCAGAGGAGAACAATGGTTAGATTGGATCGCAGGGGTTTTTCAAAAGGCCGGTTTTAGAGTGACAATCCTGACACCCGAAAAACATGATCATATTATGGGAATTGTTCAGGGGGTCAACCACTTCTCGACCCTTGTCCTGGCCCTTTGTATAAGCCGATCAGGGATTGAGCTTGAAAACCTTGTCCAATGCTCCACCCAGACGTTCAAGCAGAGTCTTGATCGGATCAAATCTATTGTGGAGCAACCTGAGGGCCTTTTTGGGTCGCTTCTGATGGATAACTCTGATGCCGGGGATTTCATTGAGCAGTATTTCGAATCAGCAAACAAATTGATCCGAATCATTAGAAGTAAGGACAGAGAGTCATTCAAGGTACTATTTGAATCGCTTAAGGGCTTTTTCAGCAAGGAGGTAATGAAACAATGAAAGAGGTTTGGGTTAAGGCCGACCCGTGGAAAAAGGAACTTGTTACTGCGGCCTTAGAGATGGGGGCTGACGCGGTCATTGTGCCCCCGGATAAGGTTAAAGATGTTAAAGAATTAGGGCTGATAACGACCGTTTCTGATAACGGAGACCTGAGATGGGAAAAAGATGTGGTATGTGTGGAGATCCATTCATCAGAAGATGAGGAAAAGATCATCAAGCTCAGTCGACGGAAAAAGGTTGTTATCAGGACCAGGGACTGGAAGATCATCCCCTTAGAAAATCTGGTGGCCAGGGCCGATAATATCCTTGTCGAGGTCGAGGATCTTGAGGAGGCCAAAACCGCTGCCGGGATTTTAGAAAAAGGCGTAGACGGCGTGATCATAACCCATAGGAACCCGGCAAGGGTCAGGGAAATATTTAATGAGATCCGATCGGGTCAGGAAGTTATTGGCCTGGAACTGCTCACCATTGAAAAGGTTCTCCCGGTGGGGATGGGGGATAGGGTTTGTGTGGACACATGCACCATGATGAAGGAAGGGGAAGGTATGCTGACTGGCAACAGCAGTCAGTGCCTCTTTATGGTCCACTCAGAGAGCATTGATAACCCCTACGTCTCCCCTAGACCGTTCAGGGTCAATGCAGGGCCTGTTCACGCCTACACAATGGTACCTGGAGGAAGGACACGGTATCTTTCTGAATTGGAGGCAGGAGACGAAGTGATGGGGGTAAACTGGAAGGGACAGGCCATGCCCCTTTTAGTGGGCAGGGTAAAGATCGAACGGAGGCCGTTGCTCCTCATCGTGGCAACCAGCCCCAACGGTCCCGTGTCCACCATTCTTCAAAACGCGGAGACCATTAGACTGGTTTCATCACAGGGGGAGCCAATCTCGGTGGTGAAGATCAAAACGGACGATCAGGTGTTGGGGCATGTTGAAAATGCAGGGAGGCATTTCGGCCACAAGATCAAAGAGACGATCACTGAGAAGTGACGCACATGAGCATGTTATGGATTATAGCCGGGCAAGGTTTTTGCGAAGATGCTCAATCAACAATCCCGGGCCCAGACCTGGTCTGACCAGATATAGCGGGCGGAGGTCAAACATAGTAGAGCACCAGAAGCAAGTACAAGCTCAAAGCGTATCGCGTTCTCCGAGCCAGAGGTTACGAGCCGGAGGCCAGGGCGGGCATTAATCAAAAATGATCTGTATACCAATAATTGCCAGGAATAGTGCTGAGGCACTAAAAAAGATGGAAGAAGTCGCGCTATTAGCAGATATTGTGGAGATACGCCTGGACGTTATGGAGACCTTTGATCTCAACGAGATTATAAGGCGTGCCCCCAAACCAATTTTGGCGACATATCGCTCTAAACGGGAGGGAGGGAAAGGATCTGACGATTATAGGACAAGGGTGCGCCATCTAATAGACGCCATGGAAGCAGGAGTGGATCTTGTGGATGTAGAATTCAGTTTGCCACCGGAGTTTCGACAGGAGATCTTTCAATATCCTTCGGCGTGCGGTCACGTTGTGTCTGCACATCTGGTAAATGGAACTCCTTCCCAGGAGAAGTTAAAGGATATTTTTAAGGAGATGGCAGCAACCGGCGCGGATGTCGTAAAGATCGTGACACAAGCAAAGGAATCTGAAGACAACCTCAGGGTATTGGAGTTGATACCATTGGCGGGAAATCTGCACATCAAAATCATTGCCTTTTGTATGGGGCCACTTGGCCGAATAAGCCGGGTTGCCTGCCATCTCCTGGGTGGATACCTTACGTTTGCTTCTCTTGAAACAGGACAGGAGTCTGCACCGGGGCAGATACCTGTCAAGGAGATGAGAAAGATATTGGGAGTGCTCTCTTCATGATTATTGATCAAAATACAAATCTCTATGGTGTGTTAGGCAAGCCAATAGGCCATTCCCTCAGCCCAATCATGCATAATGCCGCTTTTTTGACAACAGGCATAAACGCGGTATACCTTGCATTTGAAACAGAAGATCCGGAGGGTGCCTTAAAAGGAGCAAGTGCCCTTGGCATAAAAGGAATGAGCGTTACCATTCCTTTTAAATCAGAGGTGATCTCCTTTCTTGATGAGGTGGATGACCTGGCGAAAAAAATAGGTGCAATCAATACTATCATTAATGACGGGGGTAAGCTGATCGGATACAATACCGATGCGCTCGGTGCCCTAAAAGCTCTTGAAGATAAGATTGAACTCTCTGGTAAGACCTGCCTCATTATTGGTGCAGGAGGCTCTGCTCGGGCTATTGGATTTATTCTAAAACAAAGTGGTGTTCGTCTGAATATCACCAATCGCACCGTAAGGAGAGGGGAAGAGCTCGCCAGTTCTCTAGGATGCCCTTTTGTGCATTTAAGAGAAGTGGAAGGCATTCAAGTAGACCTGCTAATCCAGACTACACCGGTAGGTATGTATCCCCACATTGACCGGTGTCTTGTTCAGGAAAATATTCTTGAAGAAGGAATGGTGGTGATGGACATCATCTATAACCCCCTTGAAACCCGGCTGCTTAAGATGGCTAAGGTCTGCGGCTGCGTGACAGTCAGCGGGCTTAAAATGTTCATTAACCAGGGAGCGGAACAGTTCAGGTTGTGGACAGGTATCAAACCTCCGGTTAATGCAATGAACCATGCGGTAAAAAAGGCTTTGTTGAAACGAGATGAAAAAAATTAACCCACAACACAGCTTAAATGGCTCGGTCATGATACCGGGCTCAAAAAGTATCACCCACCGTGCAATCATTGCCGCCAGCCTGGCAAATGGAGAGAGCCTGCTTCAAAACTTTCTGGAATGCGAAGATACACATTATACCATCAATGCCTTACGGGACCTTGGTGTGAATATCTCCATTAAGGGGAAAACCCTCAAAGTGGCAGGAACAGGTGGAAAGTTTCACCCAGCCTCAATTAGAAAGAATCTCTACTTAGGTAACTCAGGAACATCCTTTCGATTACTCCTCTCAGTTATCGCGCTTGGCAGGGGAGAATTTCTCATGACCGGTACACCGCGAATGCTGGCAAGACCAGTTGGAGCCTTAGTTACGGCCCTGAACCAGCTTGGTGTAAAGGCCTCCTGTGTTAAACAGAACGGTTATCCACCAGTACATGTCATTGCTGATGGCATTCGTGGCGGGAAAGTTTATATGGCAGGAGATCAAAGCAGCCAGTTTGTCTCTTCACTGCTACTCTCCGCTCCTTATGCAGAAAAGGATATGGAGATTGAGGTCATGGAGGGTCTGGTCTCAAGACCGTATGTGGATATTACCATCGATGTAATGGAGCAGTTCGGAGTTTACGTTGATCGTGATGGGTACAGCTATTTCAGGATTCCTTCAGGGCAGGAGTATCGACCATGCGAGTTCGCTATTCAAGGGGACGCTTCTTCTGCTTCCTATTTCTGGGCTGCTGCCGCCGTGACCGGGGGGACTGTTGTCACGGAGAACATCTATCCTTTTACTACGCGGCAAGGTGATATCCGATTCTTTGATATTCTGGAGAGAATGGGGTGCGTTATTGAAAAGAAATTAGACCGGGTGGTTATTCACGGCGGCACACTTTCGGGAATTGAGACAGATATGAGCACAATGCCTGACATGGTGCCTACCCTTGCGGCAATTGCACTTTTTGCGAGGGGCGAGACGGTCATTAGAAATGTTCCTCAACTTCGTCATAAGGAGAGTGACCGGCTGCATGCCATCTTCCATGAATGGCGTAGGTTGGGGGGGTGTGTGGAAGAAATGGATGATGGTCTTGTCATCCATGGTGGAGAAAAACTTTCCGGAACACTGCTGTATCCCCATGACGATCACCGTCTGGCTATGAGCCTGGCGGTGGTGGGGCTGAGAGTTCCTGAAATCATAATAACGAATGAGAAGTGTGTGAATAAATCGTTCCCGGGATTCTGGCAAATCTGGGATGAGCTATAGAAAGACTTTAGCATCTCCCAAGGTCGGTATATAGACGTGCCTTAAGACCTGAAAACCGGAGAAAATAGAGAGCTTCGATTTCAGTATTGATAACCATTGGAAATTAGGCTAAAGAAGATTGACAGTCATGATTCAAAAGCGGTGGATGCTTTTGGTAATGTAAAGGCGTGAAATCAACACGAGTGGGATGAAGAGAAATGGAAAGTACAGCCAGGTTGATAATTGATGGAAAGACTTTTGAGCTACCTGTTATTGAAGGCACTGAAGGAGAAAGGGCCCTTGACATATCTGATCTTCGTAAAGAGACCGGACTCATTACCCTTGATCCCGGCTATGCAAATACAGGTAGCTGCGAGAGCAGCATCACCTTTATGGACGGAGAAAAGGGAATTCTCCGGTACCGAGGAATTCCAGTTGAACAACTGGCAGAACATTCGAGCTTTAGAGAGACGGCCTATCTTCTGATCAATGGCGAGCTGCCTACCGAGGAAGAGCTGAATCGATTCTCTGAAATGTTGAATGACCATTCTCTAATCCATGAGGATATGCGGTCCTTCTTCGAAAACTTCCCCAGAAGGGCACATCCCATGGGCATTCTCTCTTCCATGGTGAATGGTTTGAGAGCATTTTACCCTGAACTCCCCCAGAGGAACGAAAAAGAGGAGATAAACATAACATTCACCAGGCTCCTTTCCAAGGTAAGGACCCTGGCTGCCATGTCATACAAAATCTCCCTGGGCCATAAGGTGGTATCTCCCTCGCATCGCCTGTCCTATTGCGCCAACTTTCTCAATATGATGTTTGATTCCCCTGTCCGGCCATACGCCATTGATGAAGATCTGGTGCAGGCCCTTAATGTCTTCTGGATCCTGCATGCCGACCATGAACAGAACTGTTCTACCTCAGCCGTTCGATTGGTGGGGAGCGCTCGTGTCAATCTTTATGCAGCCATTTCCGCGGGAATAGCCGCCCTTTGGGGCCCATTGCACGGAGGGGCCAACCAGGCCGTGGTGGAAATGCTCCAACAGATTTATGATAATGGGGGGGACCCAGCCCCCTATATTGCCAGGGCCAAGGACAAAAGCGATCCATTTCGCCTGATGGGCTTCGGTCACAGGGTCTACAAAACCTATGACCCGAGAGGTTGCATAATGGAAAAGATGTGCGCTAAGGTCCTGAAGAAGCTCAAGCGGAAGGACCCCCTGTTAGATATTGCGAAAAGGCTGGAAGAGGTTGCGCTAAAAGATTCCTACTTTATAGACCACAATCTGTATCCAAATCTGGACTTTTACAGCGGTATCTTTCTGAGGGCGTTGGGTATCCCCCTTAACATGTTCACTGTCATGTTCGCTATTGGCCGTCTTCCCGGGTGGATCAGCCAGTGGAAGGAAAGTATCGATGATCCCCAATGGAAGCTCCACCGCCCCCGTCAGATCTACATAGGACCTAAAGAAAGGGATTACATCCCCATAGAGGAAAAAAGTTAAGAGCATTTGGGCCTTTACATGATTTTCGTCATAATTGATGGTCTTGTAAAAAGTCCAAATTTATATTTTTGACGCCCATAACTATTTGATATTCTAATATGTAAATCATTATTTTTGTGTATTTTGTGCCTTTTTGCGGCTATATTTAGAATTGCTGCTTTTTTCTAATATGCAGGAAAGGAATGGCTGTCTCGACAAGGCCTATAAGGATCATGCTTTCTGTATAGAACAACACTTATATAAATTTCAGCGCGCCGCTTTAACAATAATCTCGCGAATAGCCGCGCCGAATTCGGAGCACTTTACCTCCTGTGCGCCTTCCATCTGTCGTGCAAGGTCATAAGTGACAATGCCCTGTGCTATGGTTTTCGTCACTGCCGATACAATAAGTTCCGCAGCCTCGGTCCAGCCCATGAACTTCAGCATCTCTACTCCCGAAAGGATGAGCGAACTTGGGTTTACTTTATCCAAACCAGCATACTTGGGTGCTGTGCCGTGGGTCGCCTCGAAAAGGGCGCATCGATCCCCGATGTTTGCTCCTGGGGCCATGCCCAATCCTCCCACCTGGGCTGCGGCTGCATCCGAGAGGTAATCTCCGTTTAAGTTAGGTGTGGCAATCACACTGTACTCCTCAGGACGTAAAATGAGCTGCTGGAACATTGCATCCGCTATTCGGTCCTTTATAACAATACAGCCAGAGGGAATCTGGCCATTAAGCCTTTCGGATAATTCCGTTTCAGTTACTGTTTGCTCAGGAAATTCCTCCAGGGCCACCCGATAGCCCCAATCACGAAATGCCCCCTCTGTATATTTCATGATATTTCCCTTATGAACAAGGGTAACACTTTTACGTCCGGTCTCTAACGCATATTGAATGGCCCTGCGCACCAGTCGACGTGAGTTGAATTCGCTCATGGGTTTAATTCCCACCGCGCTTTTGAGAGAGATGGTTGGGCTGCCGGAGTCTTTTAGCTTTTTGTTGATAAATTTAAGTACCTCTTGGGCGTCCTGTGACCCTGCCTCCCATTCTACTCCGGCGTAAACGTCCTCGGTGTTCTCCCGGAAAATCACTACGTCTACCCGCTCAGGGTGAACTACCGGTGCTGGAACGTCTTGAAAATAACGCACTGGCCGCACGCATGCATACAAATCCAATTTCTGCCTCAATGCCACATTTAGAGAGCGAAAACCGCTCCCAACAGGCGTAGTGAGCGGTCCTTTGATGGCAATGCCGTAACGGGCTATATCTTCCAATGTCCTTTCTGGCAATCGAGTATCAGGTCCACGAAGTTTCTGAGCTTTCTCTCCAGCCAGCAATTCATGCCAAATGATGCGTCTTTTCCCTCCGTAGGCCTGCCTGACCGCAGCATCAAATACGGGCCAGGCCGCGGCCCAGATATCCGGTCCAATTCCATCCCCTTCAATGAAAGATATAATCGGCTTATCCGGTACCACAGGCCGCCCATCGACGTCCCATTCTATTATTTGCCCGGCTCTCTCGTTTTCACTCATGTCTTTTACCGTAACCGTTCATGGGTTCAGAGGTTCAGGGTTCAAAGGTTAAGGGATCAACGAAAATTCGAACTGCTTATTCGTGAGCTTTTAACAGTCTTGCACCGAAGTCCAGAGTGAGCTTTATCCCGCCAGGCGGGATTCGTCTCAGAATCGAAACCTTCGGCAATATTATGCATCGATGATCCGGCAGCATCTTGTATCTGTTTCTTCAACCCGTAGTCCTTCGCAAATCCTGGTTTCTTCGTCAGTCTGTACACTTTTAGCGTCAACTCGCGTGCCAGTTGCCAAGCCTCAATATCTTCAAACCGTTCAATCTTCATCTCTCTTCAACCGTGAACCGTGAACACTTAAACCGTGAACCAGTTACGTGCAGTTTAGCATCTTTTGTTTTTCCATTCACTTCAACAGGCAACTGACATTACTGGCATTTCAGGCAATTCTACGTAGCATTTGCCAGTTCCTGCCGGTGAAAATTAAGACGGCCCCCGGCCAGTAGAATTTTTCGCTCCCGCTGGGACAGCTCCAACCGACCGGCGAATTCAACGGCCTTGTGCTTAACCCGTACAACCAACTCATCGCTTTCGGCCACTGCCTTGCGCAAACCCATAATCTCCAATATATCGCCTTGTTCAATTTGTTCATAATCCTCATCCTTGATGACTACAGGTAATACACCGAAATTTATCAGGTTGGCACGATGGAGACGGGCAAAGGACTTTGCCAGCACCACCATGACCCCAAGGTAACGGGGAGCAAGAGCCGCGTGTTCCCGGCTGGAGCCCTGACCGTAATTTTTACCTCCAAGAACTGCAACGGGGCCTGCGATTTTCGCCTTTTCGGCGAATTCTGGGGCCTTTGATGCGAAAACAAATTCCGAAATCGCTGGAAGATTAGACCTCATTGGCAGCACTTTGGCCCCTCCCGGCAAAATATCGTCTGTTGTAATGTTGTCCTTTACCTTTAGTAACAACTTAAGCCTGAGCGAATCTGGCATTGGCTCCAACTCTGGCAGCGGCTTTATATTGGGGCCCATGCGGATAGTTATCTTGTCCGGATGGCTGGGCGGACAGATAATCATCGAATCATCGACCAGAAATCTTTTAGGATGCACCACTTCCTGTTGAGCGCCCAACTCACTTGGATGGACAAGACGGCCGGCTAATGCCGCGGCTACGGCGACCTGGGGGCCAGCAAGATATACCTCCGCATCTGGCGTGCCGCTTCGCCCGGTAAAATTCCGGTTAAAGGTGCGCACGCTAACTCCGCCGGAAGGAGGCGCTTGACCCATACCGATGCATGGGCCGCATGCCACTTCCAGTATCCGTGCTCCTGAATCAATCATATCTGCAAGGCTTCCATCTCTGGCCAGCATGGATAATACCTGTCTGGATCCGGGGGCAACTACAAGGCTTACTTCAGGATGCACTTTTCTGTTCTGCAGGAGGTCAGCAACCAACCTTAGATCACGGTAAGATGAATTGGTGCAACTGCCAATGGCCACCTGGTTAACCTTTATGTGGGATAACTCTCGCACCGGCTTGACCGCATCCGGGCTGGGTGGACACGCAACCAGAGGTTCAAGAGTGGAAAGGTCAATCTCAATTATATCATCATATACAGCCCCTTCACGGGCATTAATAGGGGTCCAAATATCTTCCCTGCCCTGGGCTATGAGGAATTGTCTGGTTACTTCGTCTGAGGGAAACAAAGAAGTCCATGCTCCAAGTTCAGCTCCCATATTGGTGATTGTTGCCCGGTCCGGCACGCTGAGACTTTTCACTGCAGGGCCACCGTACTCAATGATCTTCCCAAGCCCGCCCTTGACCGAAAGTTTCTTTAAGAGATAAAGAATCACATCCTTTGCCCCAACCCAGGGTGGCATTTCTCCGATCAAACGGACCAGGGTCACCCTGGGCACTTTCATGTAAAACGGAGCTCCGGACATGGCAAGGGCCACATCCATTCCCCCTGCCCCCATTGCCAGCATTCCCAGACCACCGGCAGTGGGCGTATGGCTGTCGGATCCCAGGAGTGTTTGCCCTGGCACTCCGAAGCGCTCCAGGTGTACCTGATGGCATATACCGTTGCCCGGACGGGAGAAATACAGGCCGTAGCGAGCTGCAGTAGACTGCAAGAAAAGGTGGTCATCAGCATTCTCATAGCCCGTCTGAAGGGGGTTGTGATCTACGTAGGAGACGGACAGGCTCGTTCGCACACAATCAATGCCTAATGACATAAATTCCAGATAAACCAGGGTTCCTGTCGCGTCCTGTGTCAGGGTCTGGTCAATGCCAATGCCAATCTCTGTTCCCGGTATCAACTCGCCGTCTTTCAGGTGTGCAGCCAGGATTTGCCCTGCGATATGATCTGTGTAAGCCATTTTATTTACCGTAACTATTCAACCATTAAGACACATAGGCGCTGAAGATTAGCGAAGCTTAGCCTCGTCGGCTTGCCCGTCTCTCGTTTTAGCGGGATACGGACCGGGGAGGCGAAGTACACTATCGAGTATCTGCTTATTCCTCACGCAAGAATATGACACAAAACATGACATAAATCATAAAATCTGGACTCATAAAGATATCCAAAAAAAGTCCATACTGTGAAAGACTATGCATTCATAGAATGTCTGAGCATTTTTTTCATATTGTCGTTCCAAAATCAAAGGGTTTTTAGTGAACTGGTGAGCATTTCTTCAATTTTTGCTGGTCGTTTTCGAATGTTAAGCTTCAAGCTGCCCCCATAAGCATATTAAGGAAAAACAATTGGTGTACTATTGTGACCACAAATTGTCTTTTATCAGTGTATTCACAAATCGCTTTCTTGGTTCAATACCAATAGGTATCCCATAATAAAAACCAGGAGCCACGATATGTCTTGATTTTTTTGTGTAACCTATGTGTAACCTCTCCTGCCGACGCTATGCTAAGTATTTGATATTATTCACATCATGCACAGCATATTTATCCGGGGTGCAGCCTGTTCGTCCAGGGTCAGGCTTATATTTTTTATACTGCAAAAAAAAGAAAAAAAGGTCAAACTCTTATTACTCGTTATCCTTCCTTCTGTAAAGCCGTCTTAAAAATATCCTTAGGAGACTAAAAAAGAATTGACAATAATATTTTTTTATGATTGAATTGAATTAATATGTTTTATTTGTTCAGGTTTAAAATGAAAATAAAAGGCACTTATCAAAATATTACAATAATTATCAGGGCAACGGGGATAATTCTGCTCCCGTTGCTTAGCCTTCTTGTCATTAGAAGCAAACTACCTGGCCTGATAATGTAATAGAGTTATAAAGTTAATTCATAAAATCCGTTATCAGGCTTACCTGGTAACGGATTTTTTTTGCTTAGAAATCTGTGTGAGGCAGTTTGAAATTATGGACACTTTTCTTTCGGAAAAAAAACGTACGATACGGCGCTCGGTGCGCACCTTTTGCCAGAGAGAGATCCAGCCTATCGCCAAGGAGATTGACCAGGAGGCGTCCTTCCCCTGGGAGGTGGTTGAGAAGATGGGTAAGCTGGGTTACTTTGGAATCCAGGTCCCCAAGGCCCTGGGTGGTGCGGGTTTAGATACGGTGGACTATATCATTGTGATCGAGGAGATCTCAAGGGCGAGTGCGGGTCTTGGCCTATGCGTGACCGTTCACAATAGTGTGGCCGTGTACCCGCTTTTGGCATTTGGCTCAGAGGAACAAAAGCAGAAGTGGGTGCCGCCTCTTGCTAAGGGTGAAAAAATCGGAGCCTTTTGTCTCACCGAACCCAATGCCGGATCTGATGCATCCGCAATCGAGGCTTCAGCCATTCGTACAAATAACCATTATTTAGTTAACGCAAACAAGGTTTTTGTAACCAATGGGGGAGTTGCCGATGTCTGCTTGATTTTTTCACGCACTGACCCAAACGCGGGTCGTAAGGGAATCAGCGTTATCGTCGTTGAGCGAGGCACCCCCGGATTCGTGGTTGGTGATCTCGAAGACCTTTGTGGCGTTCGAGCCAACCCGGTGAGCTCTATCAGGCTTTATGATTGCCAGGTGCCCTTAGCCAACCTGTTGGGCAAGGAGGGCATGGGTTTGCGTATTGGGCTTGCGGCGCTGGACATCGGTAGGATCGGCATCGCGGCGCAGGCTGTGGGGATTGCCCAAGCCGCGCTTGGAGAGGCGGTTCGGTACGCAAAGCAGCGCTATCAGTTTGGCGTTCCCATTTCAAAACACCAGGCCATTAGTATGATGGTCGCGGACATGGCTACAAAGGTAGACGCGGCCAGGCTAATGGTTTACCGGGCCGCTGTGCTGCGGGACAAGGGCAAATCTTTTTCTCAGGCATCGGCCATGGCCAAGCTTTTCGCTTCTGAGACTTCCAGTGAGGTTACCGACTTGGCCGTCCAGATCCATGGTGGATACGGCTACTCCAAATCCTATCCTGTTGAGCGATATTACCGGGATGCAAGGGTGACGAGGATCTATGAAGGAACCTCGGAGATTCACCGTATGGTCATTGCAAGAGGGGTGTTGGGAGATTAGGCAATCAGGTTACAAATAAAAGGAAACCAAATGGGAATTCAAATAATCGTATGCATAAAATCAATAATCGCGAATGGACTGAATGGACAGGTCGTTCGTTCATCTGATTCGCGCGAGCTTAACCCTTATGATCGTCCGGTTTTGGAAGTAGCGTTGCGCATAAGGGAAGAGCTTGGCGGAACAATAACAGCTCTTTCCATGGGACCTGAGCCGTGTGCTTTTACCCTGAATGAGGCCATGGCCATGGGCGTTGACCGTGGCGTTTTACTTTGCGATCCTGCCCTTGCAGGGGCGGACACACTGGCAACCTCCAATGCTCTTGCCGCTGCAATTAAAAAGCTCGCTCCATTCGACCTTGTTCTTTTTGGTACCAGGGCCGCTGATAGCGACACCGGCCAGGTGGGGCCACAGACTGCGGTTCTTCTTGATTTACCGCTGGTCACAGGGGCACATTCCGTTGAGCCGAAGGACGACGGTCTTATTGTTGAGCGCAGTGCTGACGGCTTTCTGGAGTGTTTTGAGGTTTGTTTCCCGGCAGGCCTTACCATACTTTCGAGTGCAAACCAGCCGAGAGACGTAGGGCTTTTAGGGATCCAATTGGCTTTTGAGGAAAGAGATGTGAAAAACTGGAACCTGGCGGACCTTGATTTATCCGCGGATCGTGTCGGAGAGGCGGGATCTGCCACTAATGTACTCGCTTTGTCGCGAATGGAAAGTGTTAGAAAATGTGAATTCTTATCTGGTTCGGCCGTGGAGCAGGTCGACGCATTGATAAACCGGCTGTCAGCATCAGGCATGATTTAACAAAAAATATTAGTAAGTTATGTAGGCTCTAAGCCAGGACAGCTACTTAGAGGATTGGGATGACAATTATGGGGAATAATGCAGGAGCAGAAGTCTGGGTTTTTGGCGATTTAAGGAGTAAAAGGCTTTTGGGGTTTTCCCTAAATGTGTTGGCCAAGGCCCGGCAACTGGCCGGGTCAATGTCGGGAAAGGCAGCCGTTGTGCTCATGGGTTCTTCAGCCGATGTTCAGCGAGATAGCGCCAGTGGGTTACAGGCATCTCTTTCGGTTTCGTCTGCTGCCGAGGAGTGCATCGCACACGGTGCAGACTATGTTTACATTCTTGACAATGAAAATTTGGTCATACCGAGGGCTGATACTTATGCGGTGGTTTTGGCCAATGCTGTTCTCAGGCGTGGTCCAACACTTGTATTGTTTCCGCTTACGGACTTTGGCCGTGAGCTGGCAGCCCGGTCTGCCAGAATCAGCAACACCGGTCTAATCGCCCAGTGCATGGATCTCAAAGTCGAGGGAGACGGGGTAGTTGCAAAGTGTCACTCGTGGGATGGTGAGGTCATGGCCGATATCACCTTCTCCGATAGATCTAAGACTGGATTTGCGACCGTACAGCCAAACGCATTTCAAGCGGTTGAATTTCAGGGTGAGCCTGGTGTCATAAAGTGGATACGGGTAGATCACCTTGACATGCCCGAAAGGCTCAATCTCCTATCGAGTTTGGCAGAGTCTGATAAACAACAACAGCTTGAAGATGCCAAGGTAGTGGTGGTGGGAGGGGCTGGTCTTCACAGCCATGACAATTTCACCCTGGTGCGTGAGCTTGCCGCGGCTTTGGGTGGTGAGGTAGGCGCAACCCGACCGCCGGTGTTTCAGCACTGGGTGGAGGAGGAACGACTGATCGGACAGACGGGAAAGACGGTTCAACCCAATCTGCTCTTTTCTATCGGTACTTCGGGAGCAGTGCAATACACGGCCGGGATTATGGAGGCTAAGACCATTGTTGCAATTAACCGGGATAAGAATTCCCCCATCTTTCAAGTTGCCGATCTCGGCATTGTTGGGGATGCGAAGACCTTTCTGCCGCTGCTCATATCTAAGATCAAGCAGGAAGCAGTGCGCAAGATGGCGGATGTTATACAGGGAGACGTTAAAGCTGACAAAGGAAATGGCTTTGGCAAGAGCGTTCGCAAGCTGCGTGCATTCCAGAATTATTCCCAGGAGGCCTTGGCCCAGGCCACTGGCGAAACCCAAGAGTTTATAGAGAAAGTAGAGAACGATGAAATTACTCCCCCGGTGAGTTTTTTATTAAGATTGGCCAGCGCCCTGAAGGTTGATGCGGGCATATTTTTTCGCAAGGAAGAAAAAACGATGGTTCGAAATCTACGTTCCCAGGCATTCGTCAAGCGCACCCGAAACTACTCCTATAAGACCCTTGGCCCTGTTACTGAGAACGATCACATACGTGCCTTCATGGTTACTATTGAGCCAAAGCAGGTCCACAAACCAGTAGCTTACAAGCACGAGGGTGAGGAGTTCCTTTTCGTCATGGAGGGGGATCTCCGGCTCACACTTGGTAATAAAACTCACAACCTTAAATCAGGCGAGTCCATCCATTTCAACTCTGAAGTTCCCCATAAACTGAAAAGCATCTCAAATGAGCTGACTCGCTGTCTGGCAGTGCTTTATACGCCCTAAAAACGAAGGCATGCATCATCGTTAAGGGGCAACATCCGAGGTATTTGGTGTGGGCGTCTCAACTGTTTTTTTCCTGCGATGCTGTGACCATGCCTTCAGGACGGCCTGAACAAGGGTGGCTAAGGGAATGGCGAAAAACACACCCCAGAATCCCCACAGACCACCGAAAACAAGCACTGCCACCACGATTGCGATGGGATGGAGGTTGACTACTTCAGAGAACAATAGTGCGACCAGCAAGTTTCCATCTAAGATTTGAATTACAATATAGGCGATCACCACATAGGCCAAAGGTGAACTCCACCCCCACTGAAAGTAGGCAATCCAAGCTACCGGCAGGACCATTACAGTAGCGCCTATGTATGGCACAAGGACCGAAAGACCCACGAACAGGCTTACCAGCATGGCATATTTCAAGCCCAGAATTGCGAAGGTCAGATAGCTGGCGGCCCATACGATTAAAATTTCCCAGAACTTACCTCGGATATAGTTGCCAATTTGCTGGTCAACTTCGCGCCACACCTCGGTTGACAGCTTTATATTGTCGGGCAAAAAACGTTTCACCCACTGTAATAAGCGGGCTTTGTCCTTAAGGAAAAAGAAAACCAATAGAGGTATGAGAAAGATATATATCAGCGTCCAGATAAAACCGCGCACAGAGGCTACGGAAAGAGATAATACCTGTTGTCCTAAGAGTGTGAGTTCAGAGCGCAAAACACTGATAATGTCTATCACCTGTTGTTCGGATACAAAATCCGGATACCGTTCAGGTAAACGTAAAAGTTCCCGTTGCACCCAGGAAATCTTTGATGGCAGTTCCTGAAATAGTTCCACAACCTGTTGCCATAAAAGGGGGAACAGCCCTAACAGCAAGAAAACCAAAAAAAACACAAAGCAGAGAAAAACCACCAACACTGCGATTAGACGGGGGACCCGCCGGCGCTCCAGTATATTCACCAGCCCTTCCAGCAGGTATGCAATCACAACGCCCGCAAGGACCGGAGCAAGCATGTGTCCCAGGAGGAGAAGTGCGACAGCTCCTGAGATAAGCAGAACTGTCAGGATGACGACCTGAGGGTCAGAGAAGTGACGTCTGAACCAGTCACTGATAAGATGCATTAGCCTGTACCTTTAATATTGTGTAAACAAATGCCATTTTTATTTGGCGTTTTGTCTAACATTTTTTCTTAGCCTTCAAACCAAGGATCTTTTTTTCCAGTTCATCTATTCTTTTTTCCAATGCCTCAATTTTTAATTGCCTTTCTGTCTTGCCCATTTTTTCAGTTTCAGCATTTTGTATATTTTGAGGGCCTTCTTCTTTAACTATTCTATCGACGCTTGAAGAACCTATCCCAAATTCCCTGGCTATTTGTCTCATGGAAAGACCACTCGCATGTGCTTCTTTGATCTTCTGCCTTGTTATGTCATCAATCCTTTTTCCTGCCATTTTTATCCCTCCCCAAGGATTAACCGATTGGTATTGTTGCTAAAATTGCTGTTGTTTCCCGATTACAATTTTTTATACGGGGCCAGCTTGCATTGGGTTAATAAATAGCCATAATAGGGTTTGTCCTCAAATGCTGGCCAAAAAAGTTAGGATGATGTGCTTTGCACATTACAATTTTGAAAATAACATATCCTTGTGCCTTTCCGCTACTTATTTTTGAATAATGGTCATCGGAACCTTGAAGATATAGATCATAACTGGATAAAACTTTAGATGGCCCGGCCTTTGAGCTGCTGAATAAGTAGGCCTGCAACGATGAGCGCCAGTCCGATAAAGGTCGACGGCAGGATGTCCTCACCAACCAGGAAATGAATGAATACCAATGAAAGAAATGGGGACAGGAAAATCAAGTTACCGACTTTAGCCGTGTTTTCGGATAGTTTTAATGCAGAAAGCCAGAGCACGAAAGTGATACCCATCTCGAAAACCCCCACATATGCCGCTCCTACTAAACCAAAGGGGTTGGACACCCGGACGTTCGAGAAAAGCAGACAACAGGTTAAAACCCAAGGCAGGCCGAACATGAAATTGAGGAGCAGGCCGGCCACCGGATCGCGGTTGTCCTTGGTGTTGTAAATCCAGTATAGGGCCCAGATCACGGTGCTGCCTAAGGCTAAGGCTACACCAAGGGGATTGGAAAAGCGAAAGCTGAAGATGTCGCCGTGGGTGGAGATCACCACGACTCCGGAATAGCTCACAAAGACGGACAAGATATCCTTAATGCCGATTCTTTGTTTTAAGAGCGGTATGGACAAAAGCGCCAGTGTGATGGCCCAGGTATAATTAAGTGGTTGGGCCTCCTGTGCGGGCAGCAGGTCGTATGCCTTAAACAGCACCATGTAATAGAGGAAAGGATTTAAAAAACCCAGGACCATTGATTGCAAATACTGCTTCCCGGAATAAGAAAACAGGAGTCGGGTTTTTCCCCTAAGTACCAGTATGCAACTCAGCACGAGAATGGAGACAATGGTGGAATAAAGAAGAAGCTGAATATAATCCAAGTATCTGAGCGAGAGCTTGAACGCCGTGGCCACAGTTGACCACAATAATACTGTTGACAGTCCGTATATGTAGGCTTTTTTTTGATTGTCCATGGGAAGCTTTGTAGATTTAATGTGACATAGGGGTTATGTTTGCATAAAGGGATAATAGGAAAAAGGCAGGTCCATAGCAATTAGAAACCACATCCGTGCATACAGCAATAGCAAAAAGCAGCGTGATTGCCTGAATAATACCAGCTTTTTTTCAATGTTAATTTCCTTTCCGGTCTTTTATTCAATATAGACGAATCACCGGCAGGATTTGTCTACAATATCGGAAAGAAAAAGGGTAAGCGTTAACAGGTTCCCCGCTTCGCTTCAGACGGGATCTTCGACAGGGTTCAACGTTCAGCGCCGCCTCTGACCGCCGAAGTGGCCAGTTTGATCGAAAAAGAGACTCCAGCATTGTGGAGTCACATACGAGGGTTAGGGACAGGGACAAAATTGAAGACCCGAAGTCCTCGTAAAATATGCTGGTTTTGCCACATAATTGCCAAATACCATGTTCTGTATTTGTGGGGATGTGGAAGCGGTCGGTTTTCCCGTACAAAACGTTTAAAAAATGACGTTTGGTGATGAGAATGCAACCTTTGAACCCTTGAACCCCTGGCTCAGACCGATTAACGGCACTATACATGCGAAAATTACAGTCTAAGCCTACTCAAGCACAGGTTTGGAATCATGCCACGAGTCGCACCAGGGCGGGCTTTGAACCTGTGAACGGCTGCGAAAAGGGAAACCCCGGTAAATATTCCTTACTGGGCGCCACCGCAAATATGGTTTGACTTCACCGATTAAAAAAGTTACTCTCGCGAATAATTTAGTATGCAGGGGGCAGGGGCCTAAACAAAATTTTTAAGTACAAACAGGTCAGAGGCGGTCTGCGGCAACGGCTGCTGTTGAATCAAATGATAACCCAAACTTAAGTGAAGGAGGAGCTATGGAGGTCAAAAAAATTTTTTTACCCGAGTCGGAATTGCCGCGTCAATGGTATAACATTGCAGCCGATATGCCCACACCGATGGAGCCGCCGCTTAATCCGGGGACCGGTAAGCCTTTAGGT
>JAUWMY010000429.1 GCA_030612945.1 Desulfobacteraceae bacterium | reverse complement strand
AAGCTGGAAAATGATGCACGAGTTCCTTCCTCTCTCACAGGCATTTTTTCTTCCGCAAATCCCGTGACCTGCTTTTTTCTCCTGAGCGTATCTGTTTTCATTTCAGCCTTTGGGGCTGCAAGTCTGGCCGTCCTCGATCTTTCTGCATCCCTTTGTGGGTCTGGCGCCGCTTCTATGGATTCACCTGGCGCATAGGCTTTTCCTGGCCCCTCTTTGTCTAATAAAAGCGTTAATTCAATTATTTCTCTTTTTTTCGCAGGCTGCTGCGCCGTTGCCTTTCCACGAACAGGTTTGGATTTAAATGATGCTCCTTTTCCTGACGGGCTAACCGTGTCCATAGAGGTTTTTTCCGTCACTTTAACATGTGTTGAGTTTTCAGGAACACCCGGAATCATTTTTTCTGGTTGTTGAATGTACAGTATAGAAAAAATGAGGACGGCCATTGCCGTAGCAGTGGCAAACTCCAGTGGGATCTTTATCCTCCCTGGAACAAACAATATGCGCATTATTTTTCTAAAACTAAACCTCGGTTCCAAACGCTCATGAAGTTTTTCAAGGAAATCATCCGGGGCCTTAAATGATTCCACCGATCCTAATTCTCTAATCAATGTTTTCAATGAGGCAAGTTCTTCATTGCATTCAGGACAGGCCAACAGATGCTCATCAACTAAGGCTTTGGTCTGTGCATCTAAGGTGCCATCAATATATTCGGATAGAAGATCCTTAATTTTGGCACATTCCATTTTATAGCGTTCCCCTCAATTTCTTCCTGAGTTGCTGTCTTGCCCTTGACAGCCTGGACTTTACTGTCCCAAAGTTAAGACCAGTTACATTTGAGACCTCCTCGTAAGAAAACCCCTCAATATCACGAAGGACAACTACCGTGCTTTGGTCTGTGGGCAATGAGGCTATAGCCTTCTGAATCAACATCATTCTTTCTTTCTTTTCAAGTTCAACCATGGGGGAAGGAGTTTTATCGTGAATTTCCGCGGCATATTGGCCATCTTCTTTTTTCCCCGGATTGTCGAGCCTTACCATCTTTTTCTTCTGCCTGAAGTCTGATGATTTGAGCCTGTTTTTGCAGGTGTTGGCCGCAATACGGTAAAGCCATGTTGAAAATGCTGATTCAAATCTGAATTTCTTTAAAGATCGGAAGACCTTTATGAATACGTCCTGGGCAGAATCATTGGCCTCCTGCCCGTCACCCAGGAACCAGTAGCACAGGTTATACAGCTTATCCTTGTGCCTGAGGACTAATGCATCAAATGCCGTTTTATCCCCTGCCTGAAAGGCCTTAACCAATTCGCCATCTTCTTTAGACGAACTGGTTGAATTTCGGATCTCTTCGTTCATCTATCTTAGACAATTCTGTCCGAAAAATGTTCCGTTAACATAATTTTTCGCCCAATATGATCTCTACACAAGCGTTATATGCCTTGGGCTATTCTTTTTCGTTTTGTGATTGTTGGGCAAACAATTTGAACCGGTGGGCTTCCTCCTCATTTCCTAACGAGGCATAGATTCGGCTTACTCTCTGGAAATAAAATGAGTTATTTTCCGGATCTTCCTGGGCCAAAGAAAGATACATTTCCAGCATTGCTGAAGAGTGCTCACCTAAATCAAAGCTGATATCTGCGAATCTTCGCTTGACAAAAGGATCAATGCGGGTATGACAGCTGCTGCATTGGTCCATGATTTTGGCATACATATCCCTGGCGTTTTCAAAGTCTTCCAGTGTCTCGAATGTTCTGGCAAGGGCCTTTGCAATAAGTTCGTTCCATCCGTATTCTTTCATAAAATCCTGATAAAAAGATGTTGCTTCCGAATAGTTTCCAGATTGAAACATGGCTTCGCCACGTAGTAGATAGTATGCTGAGGAGTTTTTGAGTTCATCCGGGCAGTCAGCAAGAAGAGCTTCAGCTTGATCAAAGGCCCCTGTCTCCCAGAAAACCTCGCAAAGAAGCTGGTAACCCGGCAATGCATCCGGATGATATTGGAGAAACGTTTCCAGTAACTGGTGTGCTTCATCAAGTTTTTCTAAGTTCATGTAGGCCGTGGCCAGCTCAAGGGGGATAAATGAATCCGGGGAAGGGTTTTCCTTCATGGCACGGTCAAAATAATCAGCTGCGAGGACAAACTCTCCCCGGTTCAGTGCCAGATAACCGGATTTGAAGGGCTCTCCATAGGAAAAGTAAACCGCCCGCACTTCTTCGGGCAGAGTACCGCACAGTGCCACAAAATATTCATCACCCTGTCCATCGGAGACCCCCTCGTCGTTTACCTGAAGGTCGGATACGTCTGTTTGGGTGTCTCTCGCTGTTAGACGTTCCATTTCCAGCATACGATTTTCGATGGTGGATATCAACTCGGGGTCTTGCGTCAAGTCTATGGCTAATTGAAACAAGTCACGGGCATCATCGTAATACTCCTGTTCCATCAGGGTTTCGCCAGTTTGGCAATGCTCGAGCGCCAGGGCCTCTTTTGCTTGACGAAGTTTACCCTGAAGCCTTGCCTCTGATTCATCATAGCCGGACGACGTTTTTTCCAATTTACTTAAGGCATTTTCATATTCAATTTTAGCCATACCCCACCCGGAGTCATTGAAAAATGTATCGCCTTTTTGCTCGTGTTTTTCGGGTTTTTGGCTGAAAATATTTTTTAGTATTCCCATAAGTGCTGAGCCTCGTTGAATTGTGTTGTTCTTTGGATTTTAAGTAAGCTTCTTTCTCAACAATTACTCGTAACATCTCAATAAATCCGGGCACTTAAGCTGCCTCCCCCTTTTGCAAAGGGGGATTGAGGCCTGCCCTGGCGCGACTTGGCGGACATACGTCATACCCTGACGAAGCAGCTATGTTCGATCGGCCACTCTCTCAATGTATCAAGGCCAGGTCTGGGCCAGGGGGGATTTTTCTAATACAGCCTGGACTTTTTGAGAACTTACAATTGATGGATCCGTAAAAAGTCAAAATCTATAGGATTGTCCAATTCGATATTCTCATAACAAGCTTAAATAATTCGTAATTCCTGAATCCCTATCCCGCGTTTCGCGGGACTAAATCCATGTAAAAAGGACTTTTTACATGGGCATCAATATTGACGATTGAATATTGACGATTTGTGGTATCGCTTCGCTCTGTCTATTTAGATACAGTAGACAGAATTTCATAGATAAGAAACTCAATATTCCATCATTCCTAAGTTTGAAACCCATGTTTTTTCTCCCAGGAAAATCCGAGTCAGTTTGTTCCCGCCTATCCAAGTTAGGGCTTGCGCA
>JAUWMY010000244.1 GCA_030612945.1 Desulfobacteraceae bacterium | reverse complement strand
TATCGAAACGTCTGCAAAGGTGTTGCCAAGTAGGATTAGGGGAACACGTTTTTCTGAGAGTTCTCCGAATTTCCTGGAGCTCTCAGCCAAACCCTTAAGAAAATTCAGGGAAACTTCGGGAGGCAAGACCTGACAGCCCTTCAAAGCTCCAATAATATCACCCCCAGTTAAGTCTAGAAATCCTTCATTTCTCTTCTGCCAGAGTTTACTTGCCATATCCCTGTATTCATTATACAGCATGGCGGCCTTCTCAAGCCTTTGATCTGAGATCTTTATATTTCGATATACCTCCAGTGCTGCCTTTAAGGAGGACAATTCTTCACGAAAATAGCTTATTGCCTCTTCATCACTATTTCCTGGCAGGGAAACAAGCCAGCTAAAGTTTAAAGTCTTACAGTAAGTCCACACCTGAAAGAGATGCAGAGAAACATCGCATGTTTTTGACGATAATAGACCATCCAGATAATCATAGTCTCCTTTCATGGCCTGATGAGCGGCTGTCCTGCAATAGGAGCAGGCAAAGTTCTGCAGGTGCCCCGAGGCAAGGTCGCTAATTTTCCCTCCCTGAATTCGGACAGGTAAAATATCTGCAGCATAGAGAAGCTCCAGTGGAACATGCTCAGTTAAATAACCAAAAACAGGCCACCCTTCATTCTTGTACCTCTGGACGGCTTGATGAGGGTTATGGTATGCGGCAGTAAGAATTTCCAGGTCTGAGATAGTCTTCTTATCCATAATGTTTTTTCATAGGATTCTATTTTGTTAATCCAAGTTCCTCAACAGCCATATCACGAAGTTTAAATTTCTGCACTTTGCCATAGGCCGTTACAGGAAATTGATCTAAAAATTTTACATGCTTGGGAATCTTGTACTTGCTAATTTTATCTATACAGAAATCTATTATATCCTTTTCTTTGCATTCGACACCTTCCCTTAACTTCACAAAGGCCATAACCACCTCGCCCATCCTGTGATCAGGAATTCCCACTATCTGTACACCGGCTACATTTGGATTTTGGGCTATGAGATGCTCTACTTCTGCTGGATCGATATTCAACCCACCTGAAATAATCATTTCCTTTAGTCTGCCCGTAACTCTCAGGTACCCCTTTTCATCTAAGACACCCAAATCTCCGGTATGGAACCACTCGTCCTTGTCTATGCTTTTGGCGGTCTCATCGGGATTCCGGTAATAACCATCAGTAACCATCCACCCCCTGGTCAGTATCTCCCCCTGTTCACCAGGGTCCAGGACTTTGCCGGTGTTAGGGTCAACAATCTTAAGATCGCAATCCTCATGAAGAAGCCTGCCTGAAGTGTTGGCCACCAATTCAGGTGAATCATTAACCTCACTCATGGTGGTTATTCCTGAATTTTCCGTCATTCCATATGCTGAAAAGAGCTTCATGCCTATTTTGTTTATGATCTCCTCAACAACCTGGGGTGTAACAGGTGCACCCCCAATGATTCCGGTGCGCATTGACTTTACTTTTTTACTTGTGAAATCTTCATGCTCCATAATCATAGTATACATGGCAGGCGGTCCAGTAAATATCGAGCACTTTTCTTTCTCAATTCCCTTTATTACTTCACGGGTATCAAACGTTTCGAACAACGCCATTTTTGCCCCATACATTTCTGCCTGAATCAAGCCAGTTAGATTCCCGATATTTGTAAACAGGGGAGCTGCAAGAAGAATACAGTCGTGTTCCGAAGTCTCAAATCTCCTTGCCATGTTTGCCATAGCCTTAAGGAATTGCGAATGCTTTGTCAAAACCCCCTTGGGGTTTCCAGTGGTCCCTGAAGTATAGACAATGTTCACGATATCATCCGGGTGGATAGCATCGCTGATCTTGTCCAACTCCTCTTCCCGATCTTCACCACCAGATTCCAGAAATTCGCTAAACTTGAACATTCCTGAATATTCCTTATCACTATTACTCAGACAGATAATATTTTTTAGATCAGGCAGCTTTTCCGAGCTGAACTTTCCAGGTTCCGATCGATTTAACTCAGGACAAACAGCATTGATCAATTCGATAAAATTGATCTTTACAGCCTCGTCAAGCATAACCAACGTATTCGCTTCTGAGTGGCGGAGAAGAAATTCCAATTCAACGGTCTTATAGCGGGTATTAACGGGCACCCACCAGGCGCCAATCCTTATTGCTGCGTCTCTTGCATATATCCACTCGGGGCGATTGGTCATCATGATAGCGACCTTGTCCCCCTTCTTTACGCCCAAATTTAAGAATGCCCTGGCAAGTTTATCCACGTTTTCCTTTAACTCACGAAAGGTGATTCTCCTATCTTTGAATACAATTGCCTCTCTATCCGGAAATCTCTCAACAGTCTGATCTAACACCCCACTCAGAGTGAGTTTATCCCAATCTTCCTTGGCCATTTCTCTTCAATCTCCTAAAACTAAAAATTTTCGGTAAAGCCACACCCTTAGAAGAAACCATGATATAGCCCTGTTACTGCCCCTTTGTCATGGCCTCTCTTCTCAGCAATTCATCAAATTCATGATCAACATATTTCTGGATATCTGCGGTCTGCTGGACTGTCAAATGGGAAAACCTCCCCTGTATCTTCAAATAAGCCTCGACTGGTTTCTTTTTTTTGCGCGATTTTCTGACCTTTACAACACCACTGTTGTACTCATAGAGGGGAAACATATTGGTTTCCACGGCCAAACGGGCAATCTCGATGCCTTTCTCATCGGGAAATTCCCACCCCGTGGGACAAGGGCACTGAATATGAATGAAGGCCGGCTTTTTTGCCTCTTTTGCTTTCCTGATTTTCTTCATCAGATCCTGAGGATAAGCTGGAGAGGCTGTTGCAGCATATACATTCCCGTGTGCCTCCACGATCTTCATAAGGTTTTTCTTCTTTTCCATCTTTCCAAAGGGGGTTGTTTTGGTCTTAGAAAGCCATGGGGTTGAGCCGCTACGTTGCACCCCTGTATTCATGTAAGCCTCATTATCGTAGCACATAAAAACGATCTCATGCCCCCGTTCCAATGCAGCGGAGAAAGTCTGGAGACCGATGTCGAACATCCCCCCGTCCCCGCCAAACAGGAATACCTTCATATCTTTTCCGAGCCTCTTAAGGGCTACTTCCAAACCACTCGCGGCAGCGCCGGCATTGCTGTATGTATAGAAAATATGAGGGACTTTGAAGGCTGTAATAGGGTAAATAGCAGATGCAGCCATCAAACATCCAGAATTGTTGGTGACCACAGTGTCTTTATCAAATTCCGACAGGGCAAGCCTGAGGGCGGGCAGGCTGAGGCAGCCAGCACATGTCGTTGTTCCCTGTGCCATGATCGGCTCACCATCTTGGAGCGTGGGTAGATTTTTCACCCCTTTTTCCGCGAGTGCCACATAGTTCGGATACCCGATCAATTTGGCGGCCCCCTCGTCAAAAACCTCTCCATGCCATTTGATAAAAGCTTCCTTGGCATCCAGGGTTTCTTCGATAATCTCACCCATCTCCTCTACGCTAATATCATTTCCACCAATAATATAGTTAGATAATTTCCCTGCATCACCGCCCAAACATGAACTGATCTCCACATAAGAGATTCCGCCTCGTCTGCCAGGGGTGACAGCCCGATCTATTACAAGGGTGTGAGGCACTCCTGCCAATGCATTGGCGATTTCTTCTTCGGGAAATGGACGAAATACCCTTATTTTCAAGAGTCCTATTTTTCTTCCTTTTTGTCTATAGTCATCCACTAATTCCCTTAAAATACTGACGACGGTCCCCATGCCAACAATAACAAGTTCCGCATCCTTAGTTCTATAAGTTTCAATTAAGCCAGGATAAGTACGCCCAAAGATATTGGTAAAATCTTTGTAGGCTTCCAAGATCACGTCTCTTGCATCCAGCATGGCACGATATTGCTGGAATTTAAGGCCATAATAGTGGGCGAATGCTCCAGCTCCCTGAGTTATTGGGTAATCGGCATCCACAAATGCATGCTTGGGTTGATACTTGGGCAGGAAATCATCTACTAATTCTCTGTCTGGAATTTCAACCAATTCATAAGAATGGCTCAGCCGAAACCCCTCATATATCACAAATGCCGGCAGGAGCACTTTCTGATGTTCGCTCACCCGGTAGGCCACAATCAAATTATCCACTACTTCCTGATTGTTCTCGCAAACATACTGGATAATGCTGGCATCTCGTTCTGAAAAACAATCTGAAAAGTCGCTTAAGAGCCCCTGGGGAGAACCAAGTTGTCGGGAAGCTACAGCCAGAACCACCGGCAAAGCCATGCCTGAGGCCATCCAAAGAGGTTCCTTCATCAGTGCCAACCCCTGTGCAGCTGTGCAATTGAAGGTACGAACACCGGCAGAAGATGCTCCGGAACATATAAGCATCGATCCCAGCTCGGACTCCGCATTAACCGAGACGGTATCCATTTCGCCGTCTCTTATCAGATCAGATAAAGCGGCCAATGCCGGTGTGTTGGGCGTGATTGGATAGGCAGACATTACATCGACACGACATAATTTGACCGCTTGAGCGACAGACTCCGACCCCGAAAGATATAACTCCATTTTTCAGTCCTCCTCTCTTTCCATGACGATGGCGTGTGTGGGACATTCGGCCGCACAAATGCCACATCCCTTGCAATAGTCATAGTCAATTTTTATTGCCTCTTCCGTCATTTGAATACAAAAATCCGGGCAATACCAGTAACACAACTTGCATTGTTTGCACTTTTCGGCTTCCACGACTGGCTTAAAGACGCGCCATGCTCCAGTCTTCATGAGCGTCGATGTCGCGCAGGCATGAATTGCTCCCCCCCGTACATATTCCAATTTCGATGCGGATTTAGGCTCTTGCATCTCTTACCTCCTCAAAAGCTCGTCTTATCGCAGCTAAATTCAATTCAAGGACTTTCTCGGGCATCTTCTTTCCTAAAACAACCCGCACCCCTTTCT
>JAUWMY010000360.1 GCA_030612945.1 Desulfobacteraceae bacterium | reverse complement strand
CCCGGATGTTCTGCTGGATCGTACGATTACAGAACGGATTTCGGTGATGTTCACCGTACCATTCCCGTGGTTTGGTTAGGCTTGACTACATCGGTCATGAAAGCTATCCTTTAAGAATATTTCTTAAATCTGAAGACTTTAGGTTTTAGGTATTGGCCATGGCCCAAATGCACCCTGATGATATTGAGGGTTACGAGAAGACCACTGAAGGTGAAAAAAGGGTTTTCAGGTTCATAATGGAAGCGGCGAGACCTCACAAGGATTTTATTTGCTGGTATGAGCCTCCAATTGGAAGAACGGGAAAAGAGCCCGATTTTATTCTCTTTGGAAAAAAGTTTGGGCTCTTAGTCATAGAAGTAAAAGACTGGACCGCCCGGCAAATCATTTCATGCAATCCCCACCAATTTACCATCCGCGTTTCAGGAAAAAGCGAGAAAAGGACCAACCCTGATAAGCAGGCCAAGGGTTATGTAAATACCCTCATGGAGAAATTAAACGAGTTTCCCTCTTTTCTTTCCGATCGCCCCCAATATATGGGTAAATTAAGGATACCCATTGGCAGGATAGTGATATTCCCAAACATTTCCCGGGACGAATATGCTGAAAGCAATTTCAAGTGGTTCATAGAGTCTGAAAGGTCTCTTTTGAAGGATGATCTTGATGCAGCCGGGGAGATTCTTTGTGACACATCAGGGCGTAAATTTCATGAAAAAATTTCAAAAGTCTTTCCGTTCCCCTTCAAAGGACTCAGCCAAAAAGAGATAGATAAGTTAAGTTTTATCATATGGCCGGAAGCTAAAATCGATCTGCCTCCCCGCCAGGGACAGGGGAAAGCCAGGTTTCAAAGGGAAGTGTCAACCCTTGACGAATCGCAGGCGAGACTGGCATTGCGTATTGGCCACGGGCACCAGATCATTAAGGGCCCGCCCGGAAGCGGCAAGACACTCGTGCTGGTGCACCGCTGCTGCCACCTTTGCAAATATAATCCCCAAATAAAAAAAATCCTTTTAGCCTGTTACAACATTGCCCTCGTTGGATACCTCAAGAGATTGATCCAGGAGAAGGGTCTGGGTATCGGAAAAAACGGTATCGAGGTCTGCCACTTCTATGAACTTTGCGCCCGAATCCTGGGGGAGCCGGTTCACTACGAAAACGAAGAATCTGAATATTACGACCTGGTAACCCAGGAAGCGCTTGAAAGGCTATTAAACGGTAGATCATGTGTCGAGTCCTTTGACGCCATCCTTGTGGATGAAGCCCAGGACTTCGACGAGGAGATGCTAAAGATCCTGCTCAACTTGCTCAAGCCCGAAGGTGATCTCGTCATCAGCCTGGACTCATACCAGGATTTGTACAGGAGAAGGGTCTCCTGGAAATCTCTTGGAATCAAGGCCAGTGGTCGGACCCGACACCTTAAGATGGTCTACCGTAATACGGTGGAGATATTTGATTTTACTCAACGATTCATCGGCGAAACGCCAAGAATTGAAAAGCAACTTGCTCTCCTTCCCTATGATTTCGCGTTTCACGGGAATTTACCGGAGCTCCGTCGGTTTCAAAATACGGAGAAAATGGAAGCATTTCTAATTGATGACCTCAAAAAATTCATTGAAGGAGAAGGTTACAACAGATCGGAAATAGCCATCATTTACGATGACAAAGTCTATGGCCCGAGCAGGTTTGCATACGATAACCGCGCGCTCCCCATGCGGATACTGAAAAAACTGGAGACATCCGGTATTCCTGCCACTTGGGTCTCCCAGGACGTGAGATCCAAGGAGATGTATGACGTCACAACGGACAGGGTATCTTTAATCAGCATCCACAGCTCCAAGGGCCTGGACTTTGACCTGGTTTATCTCATCGGAATCGATCATATTCGCCCAACGGAAACCACCAAAAATGCCCTTATTTCACTTGCCTACGTGGCCATGACCCGGGCTAAATACAGGCTGGTAATTCCTTACGTGGAGGAAACAGAGCTCATAACGAGGATGAAGGAAAAAAGGATCTGGAATGGAAGCTGAAGAACATAAATTCTCTTTACTTGAAGAGTACAATGACTATCCTGTTAGGGAAATGAAACAGCGCTCAACTTCATTTTGTGCCGACATGAAGCGGCGACGAACGGTGCTACAGTTTTCGGCTCGGGTTGTGCACCGTGCTATTATAGAAAATTGCTTGCGCACTGCTGGAACAGCCCCCAGCGGCGCTAACATGCAGCCCTGGAGCTTTGTCGTTGTGACTGATCGTGCCGTAAAGCGTCAGATTCGGGAAAATGCAGAAAAAGTTGAGCGGGAGTTCTATAGCAGAAATGCGACTCGAAAGTGGGTTGAGGCGCTGAAGCCCTTGGGCACAGATCAGCATAAGCCTTTTTTAGAAATCGCCCCATACCTGATTGTCATTTTTGCACAGCGCTATGGTATTTTGCCAGACGGTAGAAAAAAAAAGCATTACTACGTGACTGAGTCGGTTGGTATTGCCACTGGTATGCTCATTACAGCGGTACACTATGCTGGCCTTGTCTCGCTAACCTACACGCCCAGCCAGATGGGTTTTCTTAACAAAATCCTTTCCAGGCCACCTAATGAAAAACCGTTTTTGATCCTTGTCGTCGGCTATCCAGCTGAAGATACGGTTGTTCCCATAATCGAAAAGAAGTCACTAAAAGATATTGCCACTTTTATTTGAAAAAATGAGGGCTGAAACCTGATTGAATATTGTCTATTGACTATTGTTGATTGGAAAAAACAGCAGAAAACAATCAAACACATGTGATGATGCTGGGAAGAAGGTCTGGATTGCGAAAGAAGTTGTAGAGTTATTGAAAAAAGGGGTTTGTTCTGCGCTCCCTTCCGATGGTGCTCTCCGGGCCATGGCCAGGATAAATGCGCAAATTTTCGTCAAGGGGGAAAATTTTTGATCGGACCCCTTCAATTAGACTCTGGTGGTTGCCTCCTGGAAAATCAGTCCTTCCTATAGAACCGGCGAAAAGCGTATCTCCTGTAAATATCGCACCGGGCGCGTGATAGCAGACACCGCCGGGGGAATGACCCGGAGTATGAAGGACTTTGATCATGTATGTGCCAAGTTGGAGGTCCTTTCCTTCGCGCACTTGACCATCGGGGGGGAACCCCAGGCCTGGTATATCCAGCGGGTGAATGTAAACCGGGGCCCCTGTGATCCTTTTCAATTCAGCGGCGCCTCCAAAGTGATCTATATGGCCGTGGGTGATAAGAATGTACCGTATTTTAAGACCGGTTTCGGCTATGGTCTTAACGATTCGAAATACCTCGTCACCGGGATCAATAACAAGTCCTTCCATTGTTTTTTTGCATCCGAGTATATAGCAATTGGACTGGTATGGGCCGACGGTTATTTTTCTGAGCATGAAAAGGCTCCTTTATGAAAATAGTGATTATCTTTTGAGATAAAATAATTCTTAGAAACCCTTTGTCAAGCTTGACAGGAAGAGGTGCTGGGAAACGTCTAAGTCAGATGGAATCCGGTCAAGAAAATCCCCCTAAATAGGGAAGGAGCCTTAGGACAGAGGAGGGTACAGCCGGGTCTTCTTATTTGCTTTATTGCCAAACCATAAAATGTGATTATACTAATAAGTGATGCCCATGTAAAAAGTCCTTTTTACATGGATTGAGGAATTCAGGGATTTAGGGATTGTGTATTATTATATGTATTTAGCATCGGGGACTTTACCCCAAATCCCTAACTTCGTGACTTTTTACGAATCCATCAATAAGTACAGACCTCGTTAAGTGGTTGAATGGTTGAGTA
>JAUWMY010000540.1 GCA_030612945.1 Desulfobacteraceae bacterium | reverse complement strand
AAGGGATTGCCGTTATTGGGCCTGTAATGGCCAAGGACAAATTTACCTTCATCATCCACTAACACAATCTTGGTCGTAGTGGAGCCTGAGTCTATGCCGAGAAAAAGGTCTTTTCCTTTTATCCGGGACAGATCAGCCCTGGGTACGCGATCTTTTGCATGGGCCTCCTGCCAGGCTTCAAATTCGGCCTGGCTTTGAAAAAGGGGAGTTAGCCGCTTTGTCCCGGAACCCGTATGATTTAGGATCACTGTTTCCGGAAGCTCAATCAGATCCTTGAGCCTGATCAAATATGGATCTGTATTATTGGAACGTGCCGCGCCTATTGCCGGAATGAATTCTGAATGTTCGGGGATGATCACCTCTTTTGGATCATCTACCCCCAGGACATCAACAAAGGCCTTCCTCAATTCAGAGCAAAAGGTCAGGGGGCCTCCGCCAAAGAGTATCCTGCCCTGTATGTCCCTGCCACGGGCAAGGGAGCTTATAGCCTGGAGGGCAGTTGCATGAAATACGGACGCGGCTATGTCTTCTCTGGAGACGCCCCGGCTCAAGAGGGCCTGGATATCGGTCTTGGCAAAGACGCCGCAGCGGGATGCAATGGGATATATGCAGGCAGCCTTTCTGGCAAGATCATTGAATTCGGCAACCGGCACATCCAGAAGAACGGCCATCTGGTCAATGAATGCGCCCGTACCACCGGCGCAACTTCCGTTCATTCTTATGTCCGGCCGAAAGTTGTCATCAAAAAAGATAATCTTGGAATCTTCCCCTCCCACTTCTATGAATGTCCTTACATCAAGATATACATCTTTGATAAGGCGGGCCGAGGCCACCACCTCCTGGACAAAAGGAACGTGAAACGCCTCGGCAGCACCCATGCCGGCGGAGCCTGTTACAGAGACCTGAACCGGGACATTTCCCAGCTCGTTAAAGGCTTCCTTAAGGATGTTTCGCGTCATCTTTACGGTCTCACCCTGATGACGTTGATAGCGGGCAAAGAGGAGCCTGTTGTGGCTGTCACATATAACTACCTTTGCCGTGGTGGAGCCGATATCGATACCTGCCGGATAACTCATTTGCCTTTTATCTGCCATGGATTCTCCGGCTAATTTTATTCTTAACTGAAATCTTTGTCCCATGGGTTAACTCACCCTTGATATTCAGGTAATCCCTGATGGAGCAATAGGTGTCCACCAGGCAGACAATAAGTGATTCAGGATAACGCGGGGGAATGGGAGTGAGGGGCCACATGTGTTTTTTGATAATGTCTTCTTCTTTTTTGGAAAGTGGAGTCACTTTGCGTGCGTTTCTCAAGGCGATAGTGTGATGCCTGAAACCATGCAATCTCGGGCCTTCATGAAGCCAGTCGTAGAAAAATAGGTCATGGAGCAGAGCGCCCCGTACTATGGCCGTATAGTCGAGGGAGAGCCTGTTGCCCCAGTAAAAGCTTAACTCCGCCACCTCTTTTACATGATCGAGGCGGGTCTTTCCGCGATGGTGTGGATACTGGGATAACCTTGCCACCATCGGGTTTTCAAGCAATGGCGCTGCTATCTGCATAAATTCCTCATCCATTTCAGGTTGTTTTCCTCTTCAAAATACCCGCAAAGGGGTAGGGTTTCTTTTTAATTACCAGTACAAGATCCATAAGCATTATGAGGGTCCCTGTCGCTGCAAATACACCAATGATCTCAGGGCTTAATTCGCTGGTAATACGCAGGTACGGTGGCAGCACAAGATACTCAAAGGCAAATGCCAGGATTATCCAGTAAATTGAGAATTTCAGACAGATATGCCCCTTAAACTGAAAACGCTGGTCAGAATAATCCCATAACCGAACATTGAAAAAATGCCGCGCATTAAAGCCGGAAATGAGTTCCAGCCCTGTCGTTATCATAAAATAACACAAGATTTTGACAAAAATACTGTACTCATGGATCAGTGAGATAGATGCTATGAGTACA
>JAUWMY010000126.1 GCA_030612945.1 Desulfobacteraceae bacterium | reverse complement strand
GGACACCATCATCATCATAATGCTTATTTGGAGCCAAATTGAGAATTTTGAATTTAGGGATTGAGGGATTATTATAAGGAAAAGATTAATATTTCAATTCCCAAATTCCTGAATCCCTGAATTCTACGAGTGTCCAATTTTCATGCAAACGATATGGATTCTAATAATAACAACCACTTAGCTACTCAACCATTCAAGCCACCCTTTTTAGGGGTGGTAGTTGACTGTTAACTGTCTAAATCCCTCAATACCTAACCCGGATAAACCGGAAAAGTGCCTAAAGTTAAGGAGTCGCTTCGCTCCGTCTATTCACATAAAGTAGACAGAATTTCAAAGATAAGAAACTCAATCTCCAAATTCCTCAATCTTCTAATTCTTAAGCAGGATACGCCGGAACCAAACAGGTTGTAAAAAGTTGAATCGCCATTCATTCTTCTGAGGACCTTTACAGCAACGGCTTTCCCGGCTATATAAAATTTTTTCTGCGCAACTTGAACACAAATTTCTTTGTAAGGTACTAAATTCTTAAATTTTTCAATCGTCAATAGTCAATCGAAAATTCTTCACCCTCCCTTATATTTTTGATCAATGCTTTTGATATAGGTCTTTATGCCTGCGCATATTCCTTCAGCAACACTTTCCTGGTATTTCTTGCTGAGCAGCCTCTTTTTCTCTGTGCGATTGGTAAGAAAACCAGTCTCAACCAGGACAGCAGGCATCTGAGCGCCGATCAACACATAGAAAGGGGCCTGCTTTACACCGAGGTTCCTGGCGGGTTTATATTTTCTTCTGACCCTGGATACCATTCCCTTCTGCACATTATGAGCCAGGCGACTCGATTCGGCTATTTTTGTGTTGAGCATAAGGTCGTTCAAAATCGTCTGGAGATCGCTTATATTCTTTTGAGAAGTAGCATTTTCCCTTGCCGCCACCATTACCGACCTCTCATCCGTTGCCATATTGAGGAAATATGTTTCCAACCCTGAGATTTTTCTATTTCTGTGGGCGTTAACGTGAAGTGATATAAACAGGTCTGCCTTTTTCATATTGGCAATGGCGGTTCTCCGTTCCAGTGGCAGGAAAACGTCCCTGTTCCGGGTGAGAAAGACCTCGCATCCAATCTCCTCTTTGATCTTTTTTTTCAGAATTCTGGCGATACTCAGAACAATGTTCTTTTCTTTAACTCCCCCACGGGCATTACAGCCCGGATCTTTGCCCCCGTGTCCGGGGTCGATCACAATTCTTTTGACATTCAGCCCAAGCTGTCTGGCAAGTGACATCGAGTCTTTGGGAGCTTCAGCCCTCCTGACACCTTTTCTTACGGTTCTTTTTTTCACGGCCGGCTTGGGCTTACCCCCGGCATTCTTCTTTTCAGTCCTCCGCACGTCCAGCACAATCCGGAATGGATCGTGAAGATGGAAAACCTTATAACCCTCGATACTTTCGGCGTCAAGTACGACTCGCACGGTATCTTTCGTGTATTGACCTGCCCTGGCCCTCTGAAGCAGACCGTCTTTAATAAGCACAGGGCTTTCAATCTTGGAGGTAACATGGGAATTTTCAAGGTCCAGATAGAGCCTGCGAGGTTTCTTGAGGCCTGGATCTGCTTTGAGGAGGTGGTGTTTATATTTAACAGGACCATCAAGGTCGATGACCACCCGTGTGTAATTAGGTGTTGACCAATGCCTGATATCCTTGACCGCAATGGATGTGCGCTTTTCTCCTGCACGGTCTCTGTAATTGTCTTTTTCGCTTAAAACTGCGGCCAGCTTATCCAGCATTTTTTTTGCCTTTGGCCGCATATCCCCAGAAGGATATTTTATGTCCACTTTCAAGAATTCCACGTAGGCGTGGGTGAGATCCTTTTTGTGTTTGTAAAAGATTTCTCCGATTTTATATTGGGCGTCATCACTTAGTCGATGGTCTTTGTATTCATCTGTCAATCGCCTATACAAAAGAAGGGCTTGATCAAGGTCTTGAGACTTTCCGGAGTAAGTGGAAAGCCATGTAAAAAGCCTGGCCGAATGATATAAGGCCCAGGGCGCTTCATCACTTTTGGGGTAACTATTGTATATCTTTTCATATTGGCGAATACAGTTCGACCAATTGTGGCGATATTTTTTCTTTTTAGCCGAGCCGTACAAAGATTTACGACACTGGTCAGCCTCTTTCAGGAGCAAGGCGGGCTTTTTGGGGGTTTTGGCGAGTACTTCAGATCCACCAGGAAAGGAAATGGCCAAAAGAACCAGTAAAGTTAATATTAAGATTGAATTGATCTTCATAAGCCCACATATTCCTTCAAATTATTGAGCTCAGTCAAGGCCTCCAGCGGGGTCATGCTGGAAATATCCAATCCCGAAATCCATTCTCTCAGTTTCCGATCCTGAGGCATGAAAAGGCTTAGTTGCACAATGTCACCTTCATCCTTCTCAGAAGAACCCTGTGCCAGGCGAGGCCTCCCCACATCATTCAGCTCCGTTCCCTCCAGATTATGAAGTATTTCCTTGGCCCGTAATAAAATCTCTTCGGGTAAACCGGCAATCCGCGCCACCTGTATTCCATAACTCCGGCTTGTTCCTCCTGGAACGAGCTTTCTTAAAAAGATAATCCTGTCATTCCATTCCCGGACCGCTATGTTGAAATTTTTCACCCGCTGCTTGGATGCCACCAGGTCTGTAAGTTCATGGTAGTGAGTTGCAAAAAGGGTCCGCACGCCCTTCCCATCCATATCGTGCAACGCCTCTGCCACTGCCCAGGCGATGCTCAAGCCGTCATATGTACTCGTCCCGCGCCCAATCTCATCCAGGATAACCAGGCTTCTCGGTGTTGCATGGCGCATGATATTTGCTGTTTCGTTCATCTCCACCATGAAAGTGCTCTGCCCCCTGGCAAGATCGTCCGAGGCCCCAACCCGTGTAAAGATACGATCCACAACACCAATGACCGCTTTAGAAGCCGGGACAAAGCTGCCCATTTGAGCCATAAGCACTGTCAGGGCAGCCTGCCTGAGAATGGTGGATTTCCCTGCCATATTGGGCCCGGTAATGATTAACATCTGCTGTTTCCCTGAATCCAGGTGTATATCATTTGGCACAAAATCCTCATCTTTGACAGTTTGCTCGATAACAGGATGTCGGCCATCTACGATGTCGATGCCAGCACTCTCATTTATTTCCGGACAGGTGTAATTGTTCATTTCGGCAGTCTCGGCCAACCCTGCTATCACATCAATCTCCGCAATAAATTCAGCCGTTTCCTTGATACGCTGGTTCTCAAGTGCCACTTTTTTGCGTATCCGGTCAAAAATCTCGAATTCTAACACGACCCTCTTCTCTTCTGCGCCCAGCACCTGCTCTTCCATGGTCTTTAAGGATTCGGTTATATAGCGTTCACCATTAACAAGCGTCTGTTTTCTGACATAATCAAGAGGTACAAGATGTAAATTGGCCTTGGTTATTTCGATATAATATCCAAAAACCCTGTTAAATCCCACCTTCAGGCTCGATATGCCGGTCCTTTCCTGCTCAGAGGCAGCAAAATCTGCAATCCAACTTTTTCCGTCCCGGCTCAAAGAGATCAATTTGTCCAGCTCAGCATCATATCCCTCTTTGATAATGCCGCCCTCTTTGATCAGGACCGGCGGGTCTTCATGGATTGCCTCATCTATTAAGCGCGCGATATCTTGAAGGGTGTCTAATCTGGTGGCGATTTCTGACAAGAGCGTGCTTGTTGAGCTTCCCAACATTTCCTTGATGAAAGGGAGCCTTAAAATAGAGACTTTAAGGGCCAAAAGGTCTCTGGCGTTGGCCCTGCCCAGTGCAATGCGACCGTTCAGGCGTTCCAGATCGTAGATCTCCTTGAGCTCCCCTCTAAGCTCCTCCCTCAGCACGGGGCCTTCCTTTAACCAGGCTACGCCAGCAAGTCTACCTCTGATTTTTTCAAGATCAACGAGGGGATACACCATCCATTTTTTTAAGAACCGACCCCCCATGGGGGTTAGTGTTTTATCCAGGATTTGGCACAACGATCCTTTCTCGGATTGCCTCCGCATGGTCTTAAGGAGCTCCAGATGATCGCATGTAGACTCATCCAGAAACATAAAATCACCAAGGCGATACGTTATGATCTCTTTGATATGCTCGGGATTTTGTTTCTGTGTATCCTGAAGATAGCGAATAAGGGCTCCCGCAGAAATGATTCCCTGTGGCATATCCTGAAGTCCAAATCCCGATAGAGAACTCACGCTAAACTGTTCTTTCAAGAGGGCTTTTGCCCTCTGTGGATCAAAGACATCTTTCTTTACTATTTCAACACGGTAATTAGACAGCTCCTTTCTGCCGGACAAACGCTCATTTTCAACGATCAGGACTTCAGCCGGATCAATTCTTCCTAATTCGTTAACCAACTCATTCCACGAGCGAACTTCCGTGACTCGAAACTCGCCGGTCGATAAATCCATATGGGCCAACCCGTACATTTCATCCATGCCTACCTGTCGTTGCCCGCCCTTAAATCCCCTGCCATGTTCATTGAGGACATCTGAAGCACTGCCCATAGGGCCGCCCGAAATTGCTGCCATGTAAAGGTTTCTTTTATCTTCAACCTCCTGTTCATCTGTAATAGAACCAGGAGTAACTACCCTTACCACCTCCCTCTTTACAACGCCCTTGCTTGATTTTGGGTCTTCGGTTTGATCACAGATGGCAACCTTCCACCCGCCATTTACGAGCTTCATGATATAGGATTTAAGGGCATGATGGGGTATGCCGCACATGGGGACCTTAGCCCCGTTGAAGGTTCCCCGTGAAGTCAGGGTAATGCCGAGGATTTTTGACGCAGTCCGGGCATCATCAAAAAACATCTCATAGAAGTCACCCATGCGAAAAAACAAAATTGTATCAGGATATTCGCCCTTGATGCCCAAATATTGCCTGAGCATGGGCGTCAACTGCTTCATATTATGACTCGCCAATACCCTGGGGCAATTGTAGCAGTGTGTTTTTGGGTTGAGCAGAAGGAGTTGAACGCGCGCTCGGTTGGTCTATCAATTGAATGGAGTCCCAGGTCTTGCACTGTGGGCATTGCCACTGAAGCTCACCGGGCATAAAACCACATTTTGTGCACTGAAACCTCAGGTAGGCCACATTTAGCTGTTCGATAAGTTCCTTGTAATCAGTGAGTGCGTCTTTTTCCCTTTCGTCATCAAGAAGTATCTCCCCTCTAAACTTCCTGGCCTCCCAAAAAGAAGGCGCCAATTCCAGAGCAATGCGTATCTGGTCAAGGGCATCATCAATGTCGTTTTCATTGTAGAGATAACGGGCCAGGGCTAAGTGTGTGAAGGCATCGGCATTTGACTGGGCACATTCCTTCAGGAAGTCCCCGATGGGCTTCAGGTCCTTCATCTTTGTATAGGCTCCTTCAAGACGACGATAGGGGAGAAATGAAAATTGGGGTGCTGCCTCTACGGCCTTTTTCCAGGTTGAAATCCCCCTTTTATAGTCTTTTTTTTGGAAATAGAGGTCTCCGAGATGGAGGTAGGCATCGACACATTCCCTCTGAGTTGATACGGCTTTATTGAAAAGGGATTTTGCGCTGTTAAGTTCTCCTTTCTCTTGAGCAACCTTTCCCATCTCTACAAGGTGATGGGCAAGAATATGACTATAATCACCCTTGGTTATCCCGGCGAGCTTTTGGCGTGTCCTGTATGCATTGTCCCAATCTTTTAGTTCTTCGTAAATTCTTTCAATGTTTTCCAGAGCCTTTGCATCGGAAGGGGTCTTTTGGGTCACTTTCAAAAAAGTTTTTAGAGCACGGTTTAAAAATCCCGCCTTCCGATAATCCACGCCTAAGTCAAAAAGGGCCCTGAGTTTTATTTGATCGTCAATATTAGGTCTCAAAATGATGGTCTGGCGAATACGTATTGCTCTATCAATATCTCCCTTTGAACGGTACAAGTTGCCGAGCGCCACATAGGTCTCTATTGTATCAGAATTGACTTGAACCGACTTGGTGAATTCCTCAATCGCCTGGTCGTGGTCATTAGAGAGCATATACTGGACCCCCTTAAAGAAGGCCTTATCTCCCTTACTCGTCATTGATCCACCCTTCATGTCTTTGGCTCTATGTATCCATCTTCCGACAATCAAGCCAATTCCAAAGGCAATAACAGTCCCCAACAATAACCTTTGGTTGACCGGATCAAGGGACCATTGCCATATCGTCTGCCACATGATTCATCTCCTTACCGGGCTTTTCATTCTTCTTCAGTGGTCTGATCTGAGATTATATCGTCGGTGGTCACGGGGAGATTTCTAAGAGAATTCAGCTCATTATCCTTTCCCTGGGCTTCTTTCATGAGGGATTTGATCTGTTTTTTGAGACCAAACCGTTCTCTGATACCATAAATCCATGCAGAAAAAAGACCAATAAGAAAAGTAATAATAGCAACAAGAGACAGGGGCATCCCCGACGTTTGGTACTCGAAAAAATAGAAGTTTACTTTAAACGAAACAGGACTTACCAGGGTTTCATAGTTTTGAACTGCCACAATAAAGGCAAGCATTAGCAACAAAATACCTAATATCCATTTCAGATGATTCATTCGCCACCTCCAGGAAACTGTTTTAACTTCCTAAAATGAGGCAGGAGTTTCCCATAGGTCTCCGCGATGTGCTCGGGAATTACTCTCACCTCCCCCAAAACGCTCATATAATTTGTATCTCCATTCCAACGGGGCACAATGTGAAAGTGTAAATGCGCCTCCACACCAGCCCCGGCAACACTACCGAGGTTTAACCCAACGTTAAAACCTTCAGGACTCATTACCTTCTTTAACACCTCAATGGACCTGCTAACCATAAGCAGCAGGTCAAGGGTTTCTTTCTCTGTAAGGGATTCCAAATCAGGAACATGACGCACAGGTGCCACCAGGAGGTGTCCATTAATATATGGGAAGCGATTCATTATAACTAAGGTAAGTGACCCTACATATAGTACTAACCGCGCCTGATCCTGGCTTCGATT
>JAUWMY010000351.1 GCA_030612945.1 Desulfobacteraceae bacterium | reverse complement strand
CTTAAAACCAGGAATCACCTTGGGATCAAAGGCATCAACTAATTTTTCGTAAGCCAAATCGGAAGGGTGCACGGTAAGTTCTTCGGTGGTGATCAGCCCGCAGCCACCCCAGGCTCTTTCTTTGTAGTAATAAATATGATTGTCGCTAATCTGATGATTCTCAGAAAGATTGGTCAGGTGAGCGGCAAAGTTGATCCGGTTTGGTATGACGACCGAACCTATCTTTATGGGAGAAAAAAGGTATCTATATTCACTCACAGACTCTCTCCCGCCCTTCTTCCCTCAAAAATTGCTATATCAATTCCTCTGGGGGCCACACAATCTCCCACTCGATAAAGCTCTTTGATTCGTCCCTTAATTTGGCGGTAAAGGTGATCATCAACCATATTCCCCATGTCAAGGACAATAGTGTCATAGCCCTCAAACAGAATCGGTTCGTTTGTATAGATATAGCGGGCCTTAACCTTATTGCTGTCAATTTCATCTATCACCACATCAGTAGTGAATGTGACCCCTTTTTGAAGCAGTCGCTGCCGGCTCAGATAAAGATCGCCAATAGAGGCCAGCTCTATGCCAACAAAAAGATCACTGGTTACCATATCCACCTTCTTGCCCTGGTCAGATAGGAGTTCCGCGGTTGCGGTTGCATGATGACCACCGTTTTCATCGATAAACAGGATCTTCTCGCCTACAGGGAATTGCCCACTCAATACTTCCCAAACATTGAGCACCTTTGGCGGCCCATATTCTCCGGGAACCGGTTTTATCCTGGGTTTTGAACCTGTGGCCACAATCACGGCATCCGGGTTTTTCTCAAGGACCAATTCCGGTGTCCCCCCTGTGCCGGTTATGATCGGAACCTGAAGCTCATTCAGCAAGTGGTTCAGATTGCCGATAATCCCTGCCATCCCACGCCTGCCCGCCCCCTTCTTAACAAGGTTAATTTGACCACCAACCACCTCTTCTTTTTCATAGACCGTTACATAATGTCCCTTTTCCCGGGCAGCCCGGGCAGCCTCTAATCCTGCAGGGCCACCACCCACTACCAAGACCCGCTTTTGGATTGTTGATTGTTGGAGCGAAGCGGAAATCCCGCCTTGATCAGATTGCGGGCGGGGTTGATTGTTGATTATTGATTTATTTGGGCCTTTCAATCCCAAATTTTCGTATCCCACCGAGGGGTTTTGGGTACAGCTTAATGCCTTGGACTGGTTGATGCGGCCGATACATCCCTGATTGTCTCTCACACAATACCGGATATCTTTTGCCCTCCCTTCCCGGGCCTTTTTAGGGAAATCCGGGTCGCAAATCAGAGGGCGCACCAATCCAATGCCATCAGCCTGGCCTTTTTCCAGGAGCACATTGGCCATTTGTGGAGAATGGATTTGATGGCTGGCTATGACAGGAATGTTGACCGCTTGTTTTATCTGCTCGGCGAGGTCTGTGGCAAATCCGACCGGGGTATGCATGGAAGCGAAGATCAGATACAGGTTATAATAGGTGCCTAATGTACTGTTGATGTAGTCAACCTGTCCGGTTTCCTCAAATTTCCTGGCAAACTCCTTTGATTCATCAATGGTGATTGCATTCCAGAACTTCTCATCCGCACACAGACGGATACCCACTGTTAAGTCCTTTCCTACGGATTTTCGGATTCCGTCAATGACTTCCAGCGGGAGGCGCATTCGGTTTTCCAGGCTGCCCCCGTATTCATCCTGTCTCAGGTTGCTGAGGGGCGAAAGGAACTGCCTGAGGAGGGACTCAGGGCCCATATCGATCTCAATTCCATCAAATCCCCCTTCTCTGGCCAGTCCGGCCGCCCGGGAAAAGGCTTCTATTATCACGGCCATGTCTTCTATTTCCATGGCCTTGGCCGTCTCCCCAAACATAATGTCAGAGATGGCCGAGGGTCCCCATACGGCCTGACGCGTTATGGCCCCATTGCTCTGAAATCCATGGTGACAGAGTTGGGCAAAAACAGGGGTTTCAAATTCATGTACTGCGGCAGTAAGTCTTTTGTAGCCCTTTACAACTTCCGGCCTGTAGGCCTCAATCATGGGTTCCCAGGGTCGATCATTGGGGTGAATGGAGAGTTCGCCAACTATAATGAGTCCGCATCCGCCCTGAGCCCTCCTGCGGTAATACGCCACATGACGATCATCAAGGAGACCCCTTTGGGCAAAATTGGTACGGTGGGCCAGGAAACAAATCCGATTCGGCAGGCTCACTTTGCCTAAAACCACAGGACTGAACAGTCGATCAAACATGACGGCTTTCACTCTCAACATCCACCTTCAGGTTTATTAGACATTCCGGGTCAGGCATATTGATGTCATGATAGGTATGATAGGCCATGGCAGGGCACCCACCACGGCAGAAATCAAAACGGGGACAGGTTATGCAGGTCTCCACATTCAGGTTTCGAAATCTGGCAAAGACAAGGGAATGGTCCCACATATCTTTAAAAGCCTTTTCACGAACATTCCCCACCAGAAAAGGCCTTTCCTGTAAGAATGCACATGGATACACATCACCTGAAGGTGATATACAACATGTCATCTTGGCAGCGCCGCACATGTCAAGGCCTTTGGCACGCCGGTTTTCCGATGTGAGAGAAAAGAAGGAGTCACCCGTCCGGATGAGATCATGTCCGTTGAGCCACTCCGCAAAGGCCTCCAATTGGTCTTTTTCCGGCCCCAGGATTGCCTTGCTGTCTTTGCCTCTGCCGGAGGGACGAAAGCGGGAAACACGCAGTTCAGCTCCATATTCGCCTGCCATCTCCCGCAGGGTATCTAACTGGGAAAAATTCAACCGGGTCAGCACAGTATTGATGCTGAAGGGAACGCCCTGACGCGTTAGGCATGTCATGCTGTGAAGGATCTTATCGTATGTGCCTTCTCCTCGTATGGCGTCGTTGACTTCGGCCGTAGCACCATCAAGACTAACCTGCAGGTATAAAGATTCCAACCTGGAAAGTTTCCTGGCTAATTCGTTATCAACCAGCATCCCGTTTGTACTGACACATGAAATTATGCCTTTTGCCTCGGCATAGTCCAGAAGATCAAGGAAGTCTTCCCTGATAAAGGGTTCCCCCCCTCCGATGTTGATCTGGAAGACCTTTAGTGCACTCAACTGGTCTACTACATTCCGGCATTCCGCAAATGAAAGCTCCCGGTCGGATCCCGCTCCTGCATCAGACAGGCAATGGGCACAATGGAGATTACATTTAAGTGTGATTTCCCACGTGACGTTAACAGGGGCCCTAAGTCCCATCCTTGCTATTTTACTGCTCAAGAATCACTCCTTTTTCTCTTAACTCAACCAGGGTTTTATTGATCTCAGACATCCGTGCCTTTGTAGTAGAAGGCCTTTCGGTTTGTTGCTTTATCCATTGTTCAAGAGTGAGTTTACCCTGGAAAAAGCGGGTTTCCAGTATATCCCCGGAAGAGAGAAAAAAGAGACGCGGTCCGTGCCTGGTGTAAAAAAGCAGCCCAAAGTCCTCTTCTCTCACCTGTGTCCCCGGGGCCAACACGTATTTTGCTCCAGTTGTTATATGTTCCATTGTTTTTTTCTCAGCTGATGGTTATGATAATAAGGTGGGATGCAGATTTCAAATTCCGCATTGCGAAAGGCGAATTCCTAATAGACACCGCAGATGCCGTCGATGGCTATCTCCTCAATCTTGATTTCTTCAGTAGAAAAAATATTATCCTTCTGCTTATCTTCATGCTCATCATTTTGTATTTCTTTCACATCTTCATCATTATTGGCTACCATTTCTTTGGAAAACCTCCTTTTTATTAATCTGGTTCTAAAGAATATAAAAATGGGGAATCAGACACATTCCCCATCTTAGGG
>JAUWMY010000562.1 GCA_030612945.1 Desulfobacteraceae bacterium | reverse complement strand
GCATCCCCGCTTTTGAGACCCGAGGGATTTGTAATAATCAGTTCCTGATCATCCAGACCTGCAATAATCTCCACCCGTTGATCATAATAAGCGCCGAGTGTAACCTCTTTAAACAGGGCCTTGTCATCTTTGACCACAAACAATCCAATCTGCCCATCCTGCTCTGAAAGCCAGGCCGAGGGTACCTTAATTGTCTTTTGCTCATTCACAATGGGAAATTTGACTCTGACAGTCATGCCATCGGCCATCCTCGAATCAGGATTATTGACCATCAGCTCCAGGGGAAAAGACTTGGTAGAGGGATCAGCAGTGGGTGATCGGAAAAACAACCTGCATGAAAAAGTCTCCTGGGGGAATGCATCCATTGTAAAGGAAAAATCTTTGTGTCTGTCCAGGATATGAATATCCTTTTCGCCAATTGATACTTTTATCTTCAAACGCTCGAGATCGACTATCTGGGTGATAATTGTTACCGGCGGTACCACAATCACCTCCCCTTCTTCCACCTCACGAAAGGCGATGATTCCGTCGCAGGGGGCATGAAGCCTTGACTTTCTCAGTCGATCCTTAGCCAGGGCCAGCGCTGCCTCTGCTTGCGCCACATTGGCTCGGGCCACCTTTCTATCCTCAATGCGCGGTCCCTCCCTTGCAAGGATGAGATGCTGTTTGGCTGATTCCTTTTTAGCGCTGGCCATGTCAACCATTCGTTTGGTAGAATCGTACTCGCTGTCGGAAACTGAACGGGATTCATAAAGGCCCTTTATCCTGTTGAAATTCTTTTTCGCGTCAAACAGGGCAGCCTCTGCTTCTTTTAATACGGCTTCGGCAATAAGGATCTCTTCAGGCCTGCTCCCCTTTTCTATCTTTTCCAGGTTGCTTTTGGCGGCCTGAACTGTAGCTATTGCCTGGTTGACCATGAGCTGAATACTGGTTGTGCTGATTTCGGCAAGGAGCTGACCTTTTTTTACCTTGTCTCCTTTTTCAAAATAGAGTTTTTCAATGGTTCCACCAGTTTCGCCGGCCACATTGACCTTGCGACAGGCCGAAAGCACACCGACATATTCAATGCTTCCTCTTGGCGGAAGAGCTTCTGCCGGGCTCACTTTTACCGATTTGACCTTACTCACCTGTGTTTCCGTTTCAACACCGGTCTCCGCCCTTTCACTACATCCCGAAAATACGATAAAAATCAGGGCTATTCCCAGAAAAATTAATGATCTTATTAGTGTATTTTGCATCATCTTCTTTACGATAGGCCCCTAAAAGGGACCACTAAAATAGTCAGCGATAGTGAATTTAAAATACGAATATCGAAATCCGAAATTCGAACCAATACCAAATGACCATAACCCTTGTGCTCAAGCCGCCTATATATAACTGGCTTCTTCGTACCCGTTTTGAACATTGAAAAATTTGAATTTCGTATTTGTTTTCCCGCTAAAGCGAGATGCTTCGGATTTCGGATTTAATATAACTCAAAAAACGCCTGAAACGGCAAACCTCTTCATTTCTCACCGGTATAACCGGTGGATTTATTACGATTTAGATATGGT
>JAUWMY010000197.1 GCA_030612945.1 Desulfobacteraceae bacterium | reverse complement strand
GATCTTCTTAATATCGTGCCCGGCTATCCTTTATTGTCCATTTTGATATGGTTTGTGGTTGCTATTGCCATGCTGTATCTTGCTCGCTACCCCGCTCATCGCGCCATCAAATCGTTAAGTCGTGTTATCCATACCGGCATGCGGCTGGCTTCGAGATCAGTATTGTTAGCTGAAGAACGGTTGGTACACCGCAATAAAGAAGTCCTGATTGCTGCTGGAAGAGAATCATTGGAGCGATTGATTGAGCGCGAATTTCAAAGAGTGGATGCGGTTGTCAAGCGGGATCTGAGCGGTTATCCGGCGCTTCAGCATACTTTGGCGGAACAGATTACCCGTATTGACGAAGACTACAGAGAAAGTGCCGAGTTACCGCCGCCCCCACCGACCTGGGTAAATGCGGTAAAGGCGATTGCCAAAATCCCCTTTAACAACGATCCGACAGTGGCAAATATATTCAAAGAGATCCACAAATCAATCACGAAACAATATAAAAGCACTATGGATGAATACCGAAAGAGTACGGGTGCCCGCCATGCTTTATTAAGGCAGATGATGCCCTATTGGCGTAAGCTGACGCAGACTCTGGACCAGGTGGGTAAAAAAATAAGTGGTTTGCAGGAGCGTGCCACGGTTATCGATCATAGAATGGAAGACTATGAAGAAATCAGGGCGAAAACGAACAAGGCGGAACGGATGTTGGAATCATCCAGTATGACCCAGTTTGTTATCTCAGGCCTTGTACTGCTCATTGCCTTTGGTGGCGCGGTAATAAATTTCAATTTAATTGCATTACCCATGTCGGAAATGGTAGGAGGCGGAAGCTATATCGGTCAATTTAAGACGTCGAATGTAGCTGCGCTGGTGATAATTCTGGTAGAGGTTGCCATGGGGCTCTATCTGATGGAATCGCTGCGAATAACGAAATTATTCCCTGTTATCGGCTCAATGGATGACAAAATGCGCAGGAGGATGGTATGGGTCACGTTCGGCATCCTATTGATTCTGGCCTGTGTTGAGTCGGCACTTGCCTTTATGCGTGACCAGATTGCGGCAGACATGCAGGCGTTGAGACAATCGCTTGCCGCTGTGGAGGGGGGGCAGCCAGTGAATAGCTGGATACCCACGGTCGGGCAGATGGTAATGGGATTTATTCTCCCCTTTGCGTTGACATTCGTGGCCATCCCATTGGAATCATTCATAAGTTCATCCCGAACAGTAATGGGGTTCGTGCTTGTGGGGCTACTGCGCGGGACTGCCTTTTTGCTCCGTTTGATGGGGAATATCGCCAGTTATCTGGGTGAATTGCTGGTGAACTTATATGATGTACTGATTTTCCCTCCATTATGGATAGAGAAATTTGTTCACAGCAGGGCGCAGGCGGTTGAAGAGCCCGTTCGTGAGAGTAGGCACCAGGTCGAAATAAATGCACAAAAGGAGACGACATGAAGAAAGGTGTTGTTGCCATAATTCTTCTTTTAATGGGAATGCTGTTAAGTGGCTGTCCGGATACGGTCAGCCACTCGCGTGGAGTATATATGCTCCTGGACACTTCAGGCACATACAAGAATGAGCTGAATAAGGCATGCGCCGTTATTTACTATCTTCTTGGCACATTGGAGCCAGGAGACTCACTTGCCGTGGCCAGGATTGACACAGCAAGTTTCAGCGAGAAGGACATTGTCAAAAAAGTGACCTTTGATAAACGCCCTTCCATGTCAAATGGACAGAAGCGGATCTTCCGGGACAAGATTGATAAGTTCATTTTTTCTGCCAAGGGCAGTCAATATACAGACATCACAGGTGGGATCCTGCAGGCAGTGGAGTATTTAAATGAGACAGGTGCCGGGAAGAAATATATCTTGATTTTTTCAGATCTGAAGGAAGATCTTGCTAAAGGCTATGTTCGCGATTTTCCAATTCAGATGGAAGGATTTAATGTGGTTGCACTGAACGTCACCAAGCTGCGCAGTGACAACGTTGATCCCCGTGAATATATGAAACGACTTGAACATTGGAAAAAGCGAACGGAAGCAGGCGGGGGCAGTTGGCGGGTAGTCAATGACCTGGAAAGGCTTGACTCAATCCTGGCAAATTAGGTTTGATCCTAAATAGACTTTAGAGAAAGAAGGAAACACGATGGCAAGGAAAAAATATCATACTGTTCTTATCATGCCTTCCACGCCTGGAAAAAGAATAATAAGGTTTTCTTTGCCTTCTTTTTGCTGGCCTATCTTTTATATAGTGGTAGGGGCAATCGTATTCTGGGCAGGAGTGGGAACCTGGAGCTTTTATAACCATCATCAGATTACCCAACGGTCACAATGGCTGGAAAAGGAAAACCAGCTTGCTAAAACGCAGTTGGAGGACGAAAAGCAAAAAGTCAAATTTTTAAGCCAGCGACTGAATATAATCAGGGAAAAATCAGTCTTTATTCAGAATTTTCTTGGCTTGAAGCCTCAGGGCAAAGCAAAAGGGAAAATTGGGCAGGGGGGCGTGGAAGTCTCGCCCCAGGCGTTTTCTCTTCCTTCAAATGCTCCCTCCGAGGTGAACCCAGAACCTGTTACCCTTATCCAATCAGCCCAGCCCCCATATTTTTCTCGCCAGGTCGTTGGTCAACTCGATAACGATTTGCACCGGATAATCGTCACATTACAGGAAAGACAAGAGAAAATGGAATGTATCCCTTCCATTTCTCCGGTAGATCCCCAGAAATCATGGATTTCATCCGTCTATGGTACGAGAGTTAGTCCATTTACTGGCAAAAAACAGTTCCATACGGGTATAGATATCGCAGGATGGAAGGGAACCCCCATTATGGCGCCAGCCAAAGGAAAAGTCACTTCTGTCAGGAAATGGGGATCCATGGGACTAATGGTAAAAATAAAGCATGATTCAACTTATCAGACCGTATATGGTCACCTCCTTAAGGCGGCGGTGAAAAGAGGTCAACGCATAAAGCGGGGAGAAGTAATCGGATATATGGGGAATTCCGGTCGAAGTACCGGCTATCATCTCCATTATGAAGTACGCAAAAGCGGGAAACGCATAAACCCTTTCTTCCATATGATGGACTGGGATAAGAACAGCACCCTGATGGCTTCGAGTGAAGGGTAGGTAGGGTGTAACATCTGGAGATACAATAATAATGGGGAAAGAAAAGATAGAAAGAATAGATACCATTATCGGACACCATGCACATTTTGAAGGAACAATATCCTCCAAAGAAGGCCTCCGTATCGATGGAAGCGTAAAAGGAAACATCCAATGTGAAGGGAGTTTGGTTATTGGAAGTGCAGGAAAGGTGGCGGCAGAGATTGTGGCAGACAATGTGTTGATTGCCGGGGAGTTTACAGGTAATATCACTGCAAAAGACCGTTTGGAAATCACTGAAAAGGGAAAGGTGAATGGGGATGTTACTACTGCAAAATTCGTAATGGCACCCGGCGTAATTTTTGATGGTAGATGCCATATGAATTCCAGGCAGGTTCTCCTGGAGCCAGTGGACTCTCTTTCACTACCTGCACCACTTGTGCCTGCTGCGTCCCCGGGACTTCGTTTAAGCGAGAAATAATTTATCTTAGAAATTCGGAACTTATAGGTAAGATCAGTAGGCAGGGAGGCTTTGTATGGACTTCCTGCTTTTTTTTGTGTATTTAATATTACTCTTAAAAGGGAGAGATAATCCATGAAAATTCTTGTAACTGGGACTGCTGGCTTTATTGGATCCTTTACCGCCTCAAGACTGGCACAGCGAGGTGATGAGGTTATCGGTTTAGATAGTATCAATGATTACTATGACATTAACATAAAATATGGTCGCTTGAAAAAGTATGGGATAAGTCGTTCCAAGGCAGAAGAAGGTGAGTATGTTCAAAGCTCAAAATACCCCACGTATCGTTTTAAGAGGATGAACCTGGAAAATCGGGCAGATTTAGACCAGCTATTTTCTGAACAGGATTTTGACATGGTGTGTCACCTGGCTGCACAAGCAGGTGTCAGGTATTCACTCACCCACCCGCATGCCTATATTGATTCCAATATCATAGGGTTCCTTAACCTTCTTGAGTGCTGCAGGCATCATGGCGTCAAACATCTGGTCTATGCATCCTCCAGTTCGGTTTACGGGCTCAATGAGAAGTATCCGTTTTCGACAGGTGACAATGTGGATCACCCCATCTCACTCTATGCAGCCACAAAAAAGTCAAACGAATTGATGGCCCACACATACAGCCATCTGTATGACATACCAACTACCGGGCTCCGGTTCTTTACAGTATATGGCCCCTGGGGAAGACCGGATATGGCCTTGTTTATATTTACCAAGGCGATTCTCGAAGACAGAACCATTGATGTCTTTAATCATGGAAAGATGAAAAGGGATTTTACCTATATTGACGATATCGTAACCGGAGTCATAACGGTGCTCGACAAACCGCCACAAGGCGACTCTGGGTGGAGTGGCAAAGATCCCGATCCATCGAGATCACGGGCACCATATCGGATTTACAATATAGGAAACAACTCCCCGGTTGAGCTGATGGAATTTATTGAGGCCATTGAAAAGGCACTTGGCAGAAATGCGAAAAAAAATTTCCTGCCCATGCAGCCGGGAGATGTGCCAGCCACCTGGGCAGACGTGGATGATCTGGTAAAGGATTTTGGGTACGCGCCCAGTATCACAATCCAGGAAGGTGTGGACAGGTTTGTCAAGTGGTATATGGATTTTTTTCAATGAGGGATTGATATGAAAGAAGAGAGGGTTTTTATCCAGGCTGGGGAAGTGAAAATAGAAGGCCTGGTGGATAATGCCCCTGGGGAAAAGGCCGTCATCGTTACCCATCCTCATCCCCTTTATGGGGGAGACATGAGTAACAACGTAGTTGAGACTGTTGTACAGGCTTACCGACAAAAGGGTTATACCACTTTCAGATTTAATTTCAGAGGTGTGGGGCAAAGTGAAGGAAATTACGATGAGGGGATCGGCGAACAGGAGGATGTGCTGGCGGGTCTTTCGTATCTCGATGGACTGGGAAAGTCTTCAATAGATCTTGCAGGATATTCTTTTGGCGCGTGGGTTAATGCGCTGGGGCTTAAGGGTTTTGATCATGCGAAACGGATGATCATGGTATCGCCACCCGTAAACTTTATTGATTTTTCTTTCCTCGGATACAACGCCAGGATCCAGTTGGTGATTGCCGGATCAGAAGATGATATTGGGCCCCCAGGGATGATCAAAGGGATGCTACAGGCCTGGAATCCAGAAGTTCATTTCAATATTATCCAGGGGGCTGATCATTTCTATGGGGGAAAGACCGATGAAATAAAGAAAATAATCCGGAATTTTTTGGACGGTAAAGAGTAACATCTCAAAAAGTGCGGGTATATTTTTATTCCTGGGGGGCCATGCGGGTCTCTTTTTTAAAGGGCGCAATAAAAAGAATACCACCGCTCGCCCAACGCCCCCGTGACTCTAAAATACTACCTCAGCACAGGCGGAAAAGCTGGCCGTTTCCGGAACTGATCTCTTATGGGGCTGTCCTCAGATGAATTTTAAGGCTAATCCGCCGTTCAATGAAATGAG
>JAUWMY010000557.1 GCA_030612945.1 Desulfobacteraceae bacterium | reverse complement strand
GCAGAAGCACCGAACGGTACGATTTTGAGCGGGGTGACATAAAACGGGATCTGAAGCTGACGTAATATCCTTCTCCACCATACTATTTTTTTGGGCTGAATCCGCGCCATGATCGACTCAATCAACTTATCAGGCGGATCCACATCAGGGATATTTGCTACCATCCCGGCAACGCGTCGCAAATCCTTGCCCAGGCCCTTACTGGAGTGATTGTCAAATTCGTTTTTATCTTGCATTATGTTCCCCTGTTGTAAGCATCCCTCGAAGTTTTAGTAAACCACGGTGAACCCTCATTTTGGCCCCGCTGATTGAAATCCCAAGGGCCCGAGCCCCCTCCCTCCTGGCCCTGCCCTCCGGAACTCGGAGAATAATCGCCTCCCGGTAGTCCAATGAAAGCCCTTGGAGCGCCTCTTTTACAAGCTCTCCATCAAGTCTCTCTATCAAGGATTCCCCATGTTCTGACTCCATTGAGAGACTCTTATGAGATTCGTACAATTCTTCTGCCTTAGTTCTGCCTGTTTTTCTTTTTCGCAAAAAATCCCGGCCCAAATTTATGCCAATGGTATACAGCCAGGGGAAAAAACTGCCAGAGGGTTTGAACCTATCCAGTTTCTCATACGCCCGTATAAAAGTGTCCTGGGTAAGATCAAAAGCATCTTCCTCACACGATGTTATGCGGATCATAAGATTGAATACGGGCTTTTGGTAGCGTTTTACCAATATAGCAAAGGCATCAGCGTCGCCGGCCAGGATATTGGAGATAATCGCGTTCTCCTCACTATTGCTCATGAAATATGATTACCCCCTGGGGCCGGACTGTGGAGCCGTTCTATAAACTCCTCTCTATTTATATACGGCTCAACAATCCGTATGGTCACAAATTATTCGACGATCAGCACAGAGTTTTTCATTCCGAATCCGTCATCCTCCTCCAGATAGGCTTCGGGGTCGGGTATCCAGTGGGTGCCATCTACAAGGAACGCATACTTATACCTGCCCGGAGAGAGGAAAAGTTTGATTTGCCATGTGTCCCCATTTCGTTTGAGACAGTGAGTGTTGGGAGACCATCCATTGAAATCACCGCTGAGGCAGACTGTCTTAAATTGTCCCGTATAGGTGAACACAATCGGTACTTGGCCGTGTGCCTTATGAAAAATGTCCCTGTTTAAAGCGCATGCTATGGGAAATATTGAAAGATATACTATTGCGGCCAACATAATTGTTTTTGGAAGCGTGTGAAAAAACTTTTCTCTAAAAACCTTTGAGATTATGTGTGGCATACATTTAGTGTTCAGTATTCATTTTGATGGTGTGACAATTGGGCACCAGTATTCTGTCAAAGTTGGGCTATGATAAGGATATCAAAATGTTTTCGGAGGGATTTGACCTATATATTCATAACTCTTCTATCATTGAAGGGAAAAATGATCAACCTAAAGATTCTACGGTGTAGTCTCAGCGATTGAGTTAAATAAAAAAAATGGGGTGGAACCACTGTCCACCCCATTTTTCACTTAACGGTTAGTTCCAGGTTAATTCCAGCAGGGACCCTGACCATAGCCACCCCTGTTGAACTGGCCCATGCCAGCTCGGGGACCATAACCTTCCATGTGCCTGCCGTA
>JAUWMY010000423.1 GCA_030612945.1 Desulfobacteraceae bacterium | reverse complement strand
GGAGATTTTCTGGAGGTGTCAGAATATTTTGTTCTCGAACAGGGAAAGTATGTTCCCAAAAGATATAGATATCAATGGATGGACGGCGCGAAAAGGCATCTCAAGAAACGTTGGGACAATGCAGAGCACTTTCCCTCTTTGTCCGGTCTCCCCGATCATGTCCATATTGGCGGTGAGGAAAATGTTGTCCCCTCCAACCCAATACGCATTATCGATATTATCGATATTATTGAGCAAGAGCTTTCTCGCTGACCAGTATTCGACATCTGATATGATTTTCTTCTTCAACCAATGTTGAGGGTTCAACAAGAAAAAGGCGGGGCGTTTATTGGATGGTCGAACGTGGGATGATATGCCTTGGATTGAGGGCATCCCATCCATACCTTTTGTTCTGAAGCAGGCAGGAACGAAAGGATATACGAATAGTTTTGAAAGAGCAGATAAATTGGTGGTGAATGGAAAAGACAAAAGAGAGCAAAGAGAAAAAGGTTATTCACATAAAGGACTGGCCTGAAGGGGATCGGCCCCGGGAGATGCTTCTTGAGAAGGGGCCGGAGGCTCTGAGTGATGCTGCCCTTTTAGCTATACTCCTTAGAATAGGTCGTCAGGGGCAGGATGCAGTTGGTCTCGCAAGGGAAATGCTAACAGAATTTGATGGATTCCGTGGGCTAATGTCTGCCGGGTATGAAGACCTCTCAAAAATTAAAGGCATAGGTAAGGCCAAGATTGCTCAGATCCTGGCCTCCATGGAGATCGTAAAACGGCAGCTCCGTCAGCCCCTTAACCAATTGAATGTTATTCAAAATCCTCAAGATCTTTTCGACTACCTTAAGGTATCCATGGGGAATCTCTCAAAGGAGGAATTCCGGGTATTGCACCTCAATCGATCAAAGCACCTCATTGCAGAGGAAGTCTTATTTAAAGGCACCGTTGATTTCTCTGCCGTCTATCCCCGTGAGATCGTGGAAGCAGCGCTAAGAAAAAAGGCTTCCGCTTTGATCTTGGCCCATAACCACCCTACTGGCTTGGCTGAGGCAAGTGAAGAAGATATCAAATTGACTGAATCTTTGGTAAAAGCATGTTGGACCGTTGATATCCCCATCATTGACCACATTATCATTGGCAGAGGTGGATTTTTGAGTATGAAGCGCGATTACCCCTGGATTTTTGAAGGAGACGACGAAGTCGCATGAGGAAACTGACACTTGGACAACTTGAGCACCATCTTTTTGCAGCCGCAGATATCCTTCGTGGCAAGATGGATGCGTCAGAATTTAAGGAATATATTTTCGGAATGCTCTTTCTTAAGCGGTGTTCGGATGTTTTTGATGAGGAATATGAAAGGATCATAAAATCAAACCTTGACAGGAGAAGGACAGAAAAACAGGCAATAAAGCGGGCCGAAGATCCTGCCAGGTATGCAAAATCTTTTTTTGTACCCAAACCAGCACGGTGGGAAAAGATTAAACATGCCCACCGTAATATAGGTGATGAGCTGAACGTGGCATTATCTGCGCTGGAGCGTGACAACCGGGGCCTTGAGGGTGTACTCGGGCATATTGATTTTCAAAGGAAAGCCGGGAAAACAAGGATACCTGACATAAAACTCCGCGACCTGATCAATCATTTCAATAAATACCGGCTGAGAAATGCGGATTTTGAATTTCCGGACCTTATAGGCGCCGCCTACGAGTATCTTATCGGTCAGTTTGCAGATTCTGCGGGCAAAAAGGGTGGAGAGTTTTATACTCCAAGGGATGTGGTCCGCTTGATGGTGCGAATACTTAAGCCTCAGGAGGGCATGCGCATCTATGACCCGTGTGCAGGCTCAGGCGGTATGCTGATTCACTCAAAACAGTATGTGGAAGAGCACGGGGGCAACCCCTTCAATCTCCGGCTATACGGCCAGGATAACAACGGCGGTGTCTGGTCAATGTGCAAAATGAACATGATCCTTCACGGCATCGCAGATGCGGATATCCAGAATGATGATGTCCTTGCATCCCCCCTTCATTTGGACGGCGGGGAACTGATGCGGTGTGACCGGGTCATAACCAACCCACCCTTCAGTCAGAATTATTCCAAAGACGGGATGAAGTTTACCGAAAGGTTCAGGTACGGTTTTTGCCCCGAGTCCGGCAAAAAGGGCGATCTCATGTTTTTACAGCACATGCTGGCGGTCCTGAGAATAAACGGCATGATGGCAACGGTAATGCCTCATGGGGTCCTGTTTCGAGGCGGAGCTGAAAAAGAGATTCGAAAAGGCATTATCAAAGATGACTTGTTGGAAGCAGTAATCGGATTTCCGCCCAATCTCTTTTACGGCACCGGCATTCCCGCCTGTGTGCTGGTATGCAGGGCCAAAGGCGCCAAACCGGAGGAACGCAAAGACAAGATTCTCTTTATCAATGCAGATGCTGAATTTCATGCAGGCCGGGCACAGAACTATTTAAGACCGGAGCATATTGAAAAGATCACATCTGCTTTTGATGCATTTGAAAACATCCCCAGATATGCAGCCGTTGTTACAAGAGAAGAACTAAAGTCAAACGACTGGAACCTGAATATCCGGCGATATGCGGACAATGCCCCTTCGCCCGAACCCCAAGATGTCCGCGCCCACCTGCTCGGCGGAATCCCCAAAACAGAAGTCAAAGCAAAAAAAGAACTCCTTAACGCCCACGGCCTGAAGATAGCTTCAATATTCATGGAGCGTGATAAGGATTATTATGACTTTAACCCTGAGCTGGCTGAACGGGGTGACATTAAGAAGTGGATCGAGGCCGGAAAGGGCATACGGCAGCAGGAAGCAGGAATAAAAACTGCCTTTGATCAATGGTGGGGAAAGCATAAACAATCGTTAATCGACCTACCCGAGACCAAGAACCTTATGGAGGTTCGCACTGACCTTTTAGAAGCATTTGTATCAGATATCACACCGGTAGGGTTGCTGGACCGGTTCAAGGTTGCGGGCGTGATCGCCACTTGGTGGAATGAAAATAAATTTGATCTCAAAACCCTCATTGCCCAGGGTTTTGGGGGGCTGGTGGACGGCTGGGTGGATACCATAGAAGCCGTCATGGAAGAGACTAAGGGCAATCACTTTGACCTGGCCGATGATCCGCTTGTAACCAGATTGATCCCTGACTATCTCGATGAACTGAAACAGGCCAGGCAGGATATTGTGCGCCTGGAACAGGAAAAAGAAACTCAGCCTTATGTGGAAATAACCAACCAATTGAAAAATGCCAAAAAGCAGTTCAAGGAGCTTCAAAAAAAGTTCATCAAACGCCTGCACGAGGCCCGC
>JAUWMY010000284.1 GCA_030612945.1 Desulfobacteraceae bacterium | reverse complement strand
GCATCCGAATGTACTGGCAGAGAAAAATACACGATTGACGGAAAGGAATACGACGAGTGTGCCTTCTGCCGGGCTTCCTGCCCATCCAGGGATCTTTTCAAAGAACCCGATTCCGGTCTCCCTCTAAAATGCGATATGTGTGAAGACGATCCGCCACAAAAAGAGCCCTTGTGTGTTCAGTGGTGCATAACTGATGCCCTGACTTACGAAGAAAGGGAAGAGGAAGTAGAAGAAGAAGTGGAGCGGGAGGAGATGGAGATCGGATTGGAAGCATTGGCAAACAAATACGGATTGCAGGAGATAATGGATACCGTTGCTCGAATGTCAAACAAGGACTAAGATATTAAGGCGAAAAAAGAGGATTAATAAAGACAGTGGAGACAGTAGCCCCCTTCATAGAAGTAATAGATGAGATAAAAGAGGCCGGTGGAGAAATCTTTAAATTATGCTTTCAGTGCGGATTGTGCGATGCTGTTTGTCCGTGGAACAAGGTGAGAACCTTTAGCATGCGCAAGATAATCCGAGAGGCTGCCTTTGGTTTGACCGAAATAGACGGTGAAGATATATGGCGTTGCACAACCTGCGGAGCCTGCCCTGCGCAGTGCCCCAGGGGAGTAAAACAGATAGATGTTAGCGTAGCCTTACGTAGGGTTGCTTCGGAATATGAGGTTTTTCCTGCTTCTGTCCGTTCTGCCCGTACCGCAAGAGCAAGCCTCATTTCTGAAGGTAACCCCTTGCAGGGAGAACGAAACAAACGGGCTGATTGGGCAAAAGGTCTGTCTGTAAAAACATACACCGAGGGGATGGAAGTTTTATATTTCGTCGGCTGCTACTTCAGCTATGACCCAAGAATGAAAAAGGTAGCTGTTGCCACTACCAGTATCCTTAATAAGGCGGGGATAGGTTTTGGGATACTGGGTACCAAGGAAAATTGCTGTGGAGAAAGCATCCGCAAGACGGGCAGTGAGGAAGTATTCAAAAATCTGGCCAAGGAAAACATCAAAACGTTTATCGATAACGGGGTGAAGAAAATCATAGTTTCTTCCCCGCATTGCTACCATACCTTTAAAAATGAATACCCCGAATTTATGGTGAACTTTGAGGTGGTTCATATTTCCCAATATATATTGGAACTCATCAATGAGGGAAGACTTGAACTCACAGGTGAATTTGCAAAGAAAGTAACCTATCATGATCCCTGTTACCTGGGTCGGCATAATGACGTATACGAAGAACCCCGGGATCTTTTAAAAAAGGTATCCGGGTTGGACCTGGTTGAGATGTCGGCTTTTGGCAAAAACAGTTTGTGCTGCGGCGGTGGCGGCGGCAGGATTTGGATGGACACACCAAAGGAAGAAAGATTCTCCGACATCAGATTAGAGCAGGCTAATGAGGTTGGGGCCCAGATTCTTGCCACATCCTGCCCATACTGCATCACCAATTTTGAGGAAAGCAGATTAAACCTGGAGTATGATGACGTCCTGGAGATTAAGGACATCACAGAAATTATCAATGATATGATTTAGGGAAGTAAAAAGTAACTTCTCAATAAGTTTGGGCGCTCACAACCGAATTAATGCCTTAAGCGAGTGACAATGGCCGTACATCCTTTCCGCTTCCAGCCCGTAGGGCTTACAGGCCGGAGGGGAGTTTAGGCGTGAGCCTTTTATAAAATCCTTACGGATAAACTCCACCCGAACTTATTGAGATATTGCACTAAAGAAACCTGAAAAGGACAAAGAGACGTGGAAAAAGTATCAGTTGAAGGAAATTTTGGAGACGTATTGGTTGTTGGTGGAGGGGTCAGCGGTATTCAAGCCTCTCTTGATCTTGCCACTTCAGGTTTTAAGGTTTACCTGGTTGAGAAAACGCCGAGCATTGGCGGGCATATGGCCCAGCTTGACAAGACCTTTCCCACCAATGACTGCTCCATGTGAATACTCTCACCCAAACTGGTCGAGGTCGGCCGGCATCCAAATATAGAGGTCTTGACACTTACTGAAGTTGACAGTGTAGAAGGGGAAGCAGGAAACTTTAAGGCAACCCTGATCAAGAAGCCCAGATACATTATAGAAGACAATTGCACTGGTTGTACGACCTGTGTAGAATACTGCCCGGTCGTGTACCCCGATCAATATAATCAGGAAATATCGAAGAATAAAGCCGTCCATGTATACTTCTCTCAAGCAATTCCCCTTATCTCATATATTGATGAAGAAAGCTGTCTTTTCCTTAAAGATCAAAAATGTGATATTTGCAGAGGAGTATGTAAGAATAACGCCATAGATTTCAACCAAACGGCGGAGAAGGTAGAAGTAAATGTAGGGGCGATAATTCTGTCTTCTGGCATTGAGCCATTTGATCCTAAGGTGAAAGATGAATATTGCTATGGGGAGATGCAGAATGTGGTAACCAGTATGGACTATGAACGGCTGTTATCTTCCACCGGACCATACGAAGGTGAGGTACTGCGTACTTCCGACAAAAAGCATCCCAAAAAAATAGCCTGGATTCAATGCGTTGGTTCCAGACGGGTGACCGAGGGCGATAACAGCTATTGTTCAGGCGTATGCTGCACCTATACTCAGAAACAGGTGATTTTGACAAAAGATCATGAAGCAGAGGCAGAGTGTACCATATTCCATAACGATATTCGTTCCTTTGGAAAGGATTTTGAACGATACTACCAGAGAGCAGAACAACTTCCCGGGGTTGAATTCATTAGAAGCTACGTATCAATAGCAAGAGAGATCCCGGAAACCAAAAATGTAGTTGTAAGATACGCTACTACCGACGATGGCGTAAAAGAAAAAGAATTCGATATGGTGGTATTATCTGTTGGATTGAATCCTCCTGCGGATTCTGAGGGGCTGGCAGATAAGTTCGGAATCGAGCTCAATTCACACGGATTCTGTAAAGCAAGTAATGAAAATCCTATAGAGACCACCAGACCTGGGATCTTTGTAAGCGGAGCCTTCCAGGGTCCTACAGATATCCCCGAGTCGGTTTTTACCGCCAGCGGGGCCAGCGCCCAATGTGGTGAATTCCTTGACTACAGGCGAGGGAAGCTGGCCAAAGAAAGGATATATCCGCCGGAAAGGGATGTCTCCAAAGAAGAGCCAAAGATAGGCGTCTTTGTGTGTCATTGTGGGGCTAATATCGGAAGAGTGGTAGATGTTCCTTCCACAGTTGAATATGCCTTAACCTTACCCAATGTTGTCTACGCTCAGGAACAGCTATTTTCATGTGCTACTAATTCTGCCCAGGAAATAACAGACATGGCAAAGGAAAAAGGGCTCAATCGAGTGGTTATCGGCGCCTGCTCCCCCAGGACCCTTGAACCGTTATTTCGGGACACCCTTCGGGAGGCGGGACTTAATCAATATTACTGTGATATGGCAAATATTAGAGAACATTGCTCCTGGGTCCATTCTAAGCAAAAGGAAGAGGCCACTGAAAAGGCAAAGGATATCGTCCGGATGTCGGTAGCGCGAGCTCGCCATTTGGAGCCATTACAGGAATTTGATCTGCCGGTAAACAAGACGGCCTTAGTGGTTGGTGGCGGTATAGCCGGCATGACCTGTGCGCTCTCCATAGCAAACCAGGGACATGAGGTTCACCTGGTGGAAAAGGATACAGCCCTGGGGGGGATGGCGCGAAGACTTCACACCACCCTGGAAGGAATGGATGTTCAAGCATATTTGAATGACGTGATACGTGCAGTTTATGATAACCCCTTGATACATGTATCTCATGAAGCCACCATAACAGACGTTTCCGGTTATGTAGGGAATTTCATAACCACGGTGGAGACTGAAGGTATTGTCAAAGAGATAAAACATGGTGCGTCCATCATTGCTATAGGTGCTGATGAATATAAACCTACCGAATACCTTTATGGAGAAGATGACAGGGTAGTGACCCACCTTGAGTTGGAGGAGCAGATCGCCAAAGGAATCGATACGGTAATTAATGCCGAGAGCCTGGTGATGATCCAATGTGTTGGCTGCAGAAACGAAGACAGAAATTACTGCAGCAGGGTATGTTGTAGCCAGGCTGTAAAAAACGCCTTGAAACTAAAAGAGATAAACCCCGAGATGCGTATCTATATCCTTTTCAGGGATATGAGAACCTATGGGTTAAGAGAGGATTATTACCGGGAAGCGTCAGAGAAAGATGTAAGGTTCATCCGTTATGAGCCCGAGGATAAGCCCCAGGTGGAAGCTGTTGAAGAGGGAGGCAAGTCTATTTTAAGAGTAACCGTCCCTGATCCTATTTTAGGTCAACGGCTTGAATTAGATGCCGATGTTCTTTCTTTGGCTGCCGCTGTTATTCCCTCCGCATCAACCAATGAAGTAGCCGGGTTTTTCAAGGTAACTTTGAGCCCGGATGATTTTTTCAAAGAAGCCCATGTCAAATTAAAACCTGTTGAGTTTGCTGCAGATGGCGTTTATCTTTGTGGAATGGCTCACTATCCTAAGCATATACAGGAAACGATTACCCAGGCTTATGGCGCTGCCGGTCGGATCTTAACGCTTCTCTCACACGATACAGTCATAGCCTCAGGTTCTGTTTGCGAGGTAAAAGAGAACGATTGT
>JAUWMY010000237.1 GCA_030612945.1 Desulfobacteraceae bacterium | reverse complement strand
GGGGACTATTTCTGCCTTTTCTACAAGGATCGGCGAAGTTTCATTTGCCAGTGCAGGAATGATCTGCCGGGTCGGAGAAAGAGAGGGGTTCCGGGCCATGTCGTCATCTGTTGTCTCCTATGATCGTCACCCGATAACACTCCCGGATGCATGTGAATGCATGGTAAAGCTCTGCTTTTCGCCCAGGTCAGGGATAATAATGGGTGGACAGGTATATGGATGCGCAGCAGTGGGGGAATTAATCAACGTGATCGCGCTGGCTATTCAAAAGAGAGTGACAGTGCGGGAAATAGATATGATGCAAATCGCCACACACCCACTCCTGACCGCTGCGCCTACGGTTCATCCCTTTATCAATGCCGCACACCAGGGACTTGCACAAATGCGAGCTGCGGTTAAGGAATAAACAATCAAAGCTCAAAGGACATGGTATTAATTAATCCCCAACCCGGACAAGCCGGAATTGAATATTGACGATTGAATATTGAAGATTTGTGGTATCGCTCTGCTCTGTCTTTTCTATTAAAATCGATAGAATTGCTTAAATATTCAATCTGCTTATGGCATAAATCATGTGCAAACATGATGTGATTTCAATAAATAGGTACTAAAACCATCCCGCGGTAGCGGGATGGTTACTGCTTTGCTATGCGGGTTAGATAGTGATTTGTTCAGTTATTTATCTTTTTTCCCATTGTGCACCACCACGAATACAGGCTGAGTTTGAATTACTGAGTGGACATATTTTTAGAACCATTCAACAAAGAGCCGGTCAATATCTGATCAGGAATACTTTCGACTATCAGTGGAAATTGCTCTGGGTGGAGACCTACTTTCTGTAACCGCGATGTCAGTTGATTCGTATTCAAGCGTTCCAATTCATGTCCCACAGCGAATCGCGACATTAGCAGATCAGCGATATAAACTAAGTGGGTCAATTCCGGACTAATGCAGGCCTGTTCGGGATGGTGGTGATTTCGGATCGTATCCCCCAGGTTGTCCGGTAAAGACCAGCGTTCGGCCAATCTACCACCTGCCTCTGTATGAGTGAAGCCGAACTCGTCACTTTCTACTTCTATCAGGTTGACACCATCTATCTGGGTTCTGCGGTAAAAAAGAGGGTATGCAGGGGCCAGGTACTGATCTAAAACCACTTTGCCTATATCATGTAATAGCCCAGCCGTGTATGCCAGCCCGCTTGATGTTTTCCCTGTAAGTTCAGCCAGTTTTTCGCTGATAATTGCGGTTCCGAGAGCGTGCCTGTAAAGCCCCCCTTTACAAAGAGAATAGCCTTGCTTGGTTTCAGGGAAAAAGTCTTCTAAAGACGCTGATACCACCAATTGCATCAGATTCTTCTCGCCAATCATGACCAAGGCCCTATTCAGGGTGTCGATTTTTACTTTCGTTGCGAAAAAGGCTGAATTGCAGAGCCTGAGAACCTTGGCACAGATAATTTGATCCTGACGGATATCCTCGGCGATGTCTTTCATGCTGTAATTGTCATCATGAATCATCCGGATTATCTTAAGGGCTACCTGGGGAATGGGGCGAACACGCTCCACAGCGTCTTCAATCTGTTCAAAAGACGGCTTTTTACAGGTTGCTTTTTCTGAGGGCGTAGTTGAAATCCCCACGGGTTCAATGTTACTTTCCCAGGTCTCTGTATTCAGACTCAACCTGCAACCGAAATAGCCGCCGGTTTCACTTTTAGATATGGGTATTCCCTCGCGATGCAGGATCTCTTCCACAATTTCAGTGGTACGTCCACCAATATTAAGGTCTAAATCCTTCTCAGATAGAGGCCCAATCAGGGCGCCTCCGGCAACTAATGCCTTTAAATTATCTTTGGAGGCACCGGCATCATGCAGGGCCTGAAGAAAAAGTGGTAATCCTGTTGTGGCGTAAAGAGCAGGTTGCCAGCCTTTTTGCATGCCGGTTGGCTCTGGCAGGAGCAAATGAATCAATCCGCCCACATTGGCGTTCCGGTCACAAAGGGTCACGCCCACGCAGGTTCCCAGGTACGCCTCCAGGATCTTAGGGGTTTTCCCGTTGACGACGTAACTGCCTGAAGCTACTTGCAGTCTTGGCATAGTGTCTATTGTTTTCATTTCATTCATTTTCTGACAAGAACCAGCTTTTTCCAGGATGTGAGTTGCCGTTTCCAATGGCACATTACACATTGCCGCAAAGGATTCTATCTGTTAGCAAGTATCTCCCTCGTTTTGCCGCCCAATTCTTCCATACCAAAGGGCTTCTGTATAAAGCCGGCACATCCACGCATCAGGATCTCCTTCGCTTGTCCCTCAATACTATATCCGCTTGAAAGAAGGACTCTGGCATTGGGATCGATCTCTTTCAATCTGTCATATGCCTCTCCTCCAGCCATTTGTGGCATGACCATATCCAAAATGATCATATCAATGTGGCCTTTGTTTTCTTCATAGGTCTCAATGGCCTCATTGCCGCTTCTGGCCTTGAAAACAGTGTAACCCAGGTTTTCAAGCATCTTAGCACCCACATCCAATACCATTTCTTCATCATCAACTAACAGGATGGTGCCGGTGCCCTCAGTGATCTGGTTGTCCTTCTCGATTTCTGCGTAGACTTTTTGATCTGATGCCGGAAGATAAATGCTGAATGTAGTGCCATGCCCTTTTTCAGATTGGACATCAACATACCCACCGTGGTTCTTTATAATGCCGTAAGCAGAAGCCAATCCAAGGCCTGTGCCCCTGCCCATTTCTTTCGTTGTAAAAAATGGGTCAAAGATGCGCTTCTGGACCTCTTGTTCCATCCCTATTCCTGTGTCAGTGACTTTCAGCAGGACATAGTTGCCTGGATTTGGATCGTATGGCTTCTCCTTCATATCCTCGTGGGTTGCATTCATGGTCTTTAGGTTGAGGTCTCCACCATCAGGCATGGCATCTGCGGCATTGACATACAGGTTCAACAGCACCTGTTCTATCTGTCCCTGATCGGCTTCTATGGCAGACAAGTCCGTCGACAGGTCTCGATGAATGGTAATGTCTTTTCTCGCTCTGCCAAATGTGTTCCCAGTCTCCTCAACCACCTGGTTCAGCCTGATGGGCTGAACCTTATATTTCCCTTTTCGCGCATAGCCGAGAAGCTGTGCCGTAAGCTTGGCCCCGCTTTTGACCTGTTGTCTAATTATTTTAAGTGCCCCATAATGCGGATGAGAAGAATCGATATCGTAGAGCATCAAAGAAGTATTTCCCTCAATACCCATGAGCAGGTTATTAAAATCATGGGCAATACCGCCTGCCAGGGTACCGATAGCCTCTACCTTCTGGGCTAAATGCAGTTGCATTTCCATTTTCTTTCTTTCAGAGATATCACGAATGGTAACTAACATCCCTGCTGGCTTTCCTTCATGATCATTGTAACGTGACCCGCTGATGCTGACATCTATCAGACGTCCATCCTTTGAGTAGCGCCTTGTTGCAAAGCCTTGTATGCGTGTCCCATTCTTCATAATTTCCTTGGCGCCAGCTATGGTAGCTGCCCTCTCAGAATCGGGGAGAAAAGAAACCTGTTTTCCTTTCACTTCCTCCATAGTCCACCCGAAAATGTGGGTAAACGCAGGGCTTATATATTGGGTGTTTCCTTCCAAGTCGTACATGACTATGGCATCGGCTGAAGAATGAAGAAGAGAGCGATAGACCTCTTCAGCTCTTTTTGATTTTTCATAGAGTTTTTTGTACTTTTCCTCGCTCTCCCTTAACGCCTCATCGGCACGGACATGTTCCGTGACATCTCGTGCAACACCATGAAAGCCAATCGGAAGCCCCATCGAGTCTTGCATTAAGGAGGAAGACAATTCGAGAATCCTCGTGCTCCCATCTTTTCTGATGATTTCGTAATGCATTATTTTTGCTGCTTTGCCAGTGCGATATATCTCACTAAACAACCTGAACATTTTTTTTGCCGTTTCCGGGGCAGTGTATTCCCGTTTGTTCATGCCCATTAATTCGTCCCGGGGATATGCAGCTATTTTGAGCATGGATTCATTAAAGAAGGTGAGGTTCCCCTCAAGATCAACCTCGAAATATCCTTCCTCGATGCTTTCAAGAATTTTTCTGTAGTTCTCCTCACTCTTCCAAAGATTCTTCTCCGACAATGCAAGTCTGATTGCAACTCGCAAAAGAAGATATGATGGTATAGGGGCGACTATAGCCGGAATAATGGCTGCTGTGATTAAACCCCAAGTATGAATTTCTCCATGGAAGATACATGAAATTAGATACAGTACGGTTGAGAATAGAATCGCAAAGCCTGTAATCGCAAGTGTGCTCTTTATTAGACCAAGTTTTCTTAATAGTTTGCTAATCATTAACTGTCTCCGTACTTAACCTGGATAAACCGGTTTGAACAAATCGGAAACCCCGATTTGTCGGGGAAGCAATTCAGGAATTCCATGATTGAGCGATGCTCAATCGGATGGTATTGGTTTTATTGTATTTCGCATCATGTTTTGTGTTTTTTTGATGAAGAGATATAAAAAATGAAAAATATTCCTCTAAACCAGTACCCAGTACCGGATACCAAGTACCATTTCAATTGAGTTTGACTCAATTGAGGTAATAATATAGAGTGTCCATCACACCGCTTTCTTCCTGCATCTGTTATCGGCCAAAATATTTGATTTCTTGAGGTTTAATTTGGAAGGGTGGGCAGGGGTTTGAAAGAGTAGAGCAGATAAAGATAATGATGAGAACAAAGTACTCCTTCATGGTTACATTGCGGTTATCCAGAATATATTTTTTTCTTATTTATCCGTTACTACCCAGGAAGTGTAACTTCATTAAGCTTTCTGGCAGTGTTCTTATGGTCGAAGCGTTCGCCGAGAGCACGGCGCGCTGCTCGTCGCAGGCAAGGGGGGAAGGGAGGGATTTCCTTTTGATATGATCTATTTGTTTCCACCGCCGTGGCCGCCGCCATGGCCACCCCCGTGACCACCGCCATGACCACCACCATGACCGCCGCCGGCACCTCCACCGTCACCCCCGCCGTCAGAGCCGGCCTCACCGCC
>JAUWMY010000471.1 GCA_030612945.1 Desulfobacteraceae bacterium | reverse complement strand
TTTTCTGATATCCACGATCCCCTCTAAAAAATTGTATCATGAAACTAATCGATTGGAAAACATTTGGTGGAAATAATGCCGCATAGTTGGGGTGGTTAAAAACCGCTGTAAGGCCAAAGGCGCGCCGGTTATCCCAGACAGGGCTTCCAAGCCCTAACCAGAAGCTAACGATCCTTAAAGGGCGAAAAGGGAATGCAAAATCAAGGGAGCGCAAGGTTTCCTTTACATCGGTTATATCGCTTCCGGGAAAGCAAAGGATCAGATTTGATATGTCGGCAATGCCTAACTCCTCGCAATTTTTCATTACTTCCAGATTCTGGATGCAGGTGGTTCCCTTATTAAACTTTTTAAGAAGCTGGCTGCTTAATGCCTCAATTCCTATCTGGACCTCTTCAACACCGGCTGAGCGCATGGCTTTTAACATCTCATATGACGTGGTTGCCCGTATCTCTGCAAACAGACGCAGATCTTTGCCCAGTTTATAAACGCATAAAAATATTTCCTTGCTCTCCCTCAACGGAAGCATATTATCCATGAAGGCGATAGACAGGGTTTTATGCCTTTTTGTCAGATAGTCAATTTCAGAGACAACCTGCCTGGCCCCTTTTTTTCTGTAGCCGTTCCACTGAAGGTTAAGATTGCAAAAGGCACAGCCTCTTTGTTTTTTTGATTGGTTTGATTTTTTGTGAGATTTCCACCAGCAGCCTCTGGAAATTTCGGCACACAGAGTCGGGAAAAAGGTTTTGCCAGGGCTAACTGTTTTAAGCAAATCAAAGTAATCATCATAATCGGGCGGGGGCAATGAGGTTAGATCCTTTATTTGATTAAAGGAAATATCACCGATTATATCGGAACCGTTTCTTGATACAAGTCCCGGAATAGAAGGTGGTTTGTTAGGGCTGTCAGATTTCATTAAGTAACGGATTAATCCGGCCATGGGCAGCTCACCTTCGCCGCTAACTGCATGGTCTATCTCGCTGAATGTCTCAAGCATCTGAAAGATCGTATCTCCGGCAAATATCGAACCGCCTGCCACTATACGAAGATTCGGAAAGCTTTTTTTAATTTTTTTGATAAAATAAAGGGAGGAGGTGAGTTGACAAAGACAGATTGAAAAACCGGCGAGCCCGAATTTATCCCAGTCTATGACCTTTATCATGTTGTCGGATGCTTCTTTGACGTCGGCTGCGAGAGCGTCAAAGTCGGTTTTTCGAAGCCTTCTATTATTTTTTGCCTCTCGATAAAAAACCTTTTTAATTTCATTAATCTGCTCAGGAAATAACAGGGCCGCATATATTGATTCCGCGGGCCATGTCCTTTCCGAAATTTCATGATAAAGTTTGCAGCCAATTCTTTCCGCTACCTTTAAATACAGGTGAAGCGCCTTTATTTGCAGTTCCGGAAACTCGGATTTCAAATAGGCCTTTAATGCTCCAAGCTGAATCGATGGCCGGCTATAAAGGGGCCATGGAGTGGAAACTAAAACAATGGGTTTCAGGCGGTCGGCCATATATGATTTTGTCCTTCAGGGCTTTGTTTTTTCATTTATCCCGGCAAGGTTCTATGTGGATGGTGACATCCTTAATGCCATGGATATTTTTCTTGATTTTATCTTCGACTAAATGGGCTATGTCGTGAGCCTTGTCTAAAGACATGTGGCGCTTGATATGACAATGCATGTCAACCTGGATATTCCCCTCCCAACCCCGGCTTCTTATTTTGTGGCAATCTTCAATCCCGTTTATAGCCATGGCTATGGTCTTTATCTGTTCTTTATCCACAGCCGCCGAATCGACTAATATGTTGAAGCTTGTTGTAAGGATCTTGATTCCAGCGTAACCGATGAATATGCTGATTAAAAATGCTATTATAGGATCGATGATGGGATATCCTGCCCGGATGACTAAAAGGCCGAGTATTACGGAAGAGGTTGTAAAGATATCTGCCGCGGTGTGGAGTGAGTCGGATATCAATATTTGACTTTGGAGCAACCGGCCCTTATTGCGCTCGTATAGCATAACCACAATATTAACCAGCAAGGTAATCCCCATGACTACGAAGCTTGTCGCGTCAATTTTGGGCTGGATAGGATGCAGGAATCGTTCTATCGAGTCGCTTAGAACATTGAAACAGACCAGAAAGAGGAGCACCGCGATGCCTGCTGAGGCAAGGCTCTCATACTTGGCATGACCGTAAGGGTGGCGCTCATCTTTAGGTCTGGAAGCCATCCATATGCCTATCAGACCGATAACATTGGATGAACCGTCAGAGAATGAATGATAGCCATCTGCCATGATACTGGCGCTATTCGTCAACCAACCACAAAAGAGCTTGGCAGCCGCAACGCCAAAGTTCAGGATCAAGACAATCCATAAGACCCTGCTTATCCGGCGAAACCTGTCTTGTTCTGCATTATATTCCATCTTAAAAATTATCGCATTGTCTTGATTTTTTGGCAAGATTATTTTTTGGACTGCCGGAGATGCCGGCAGGCGCTCCATAAAAAAGGCCCACACTGTGTCAGTGTGAGCCTTTACTCGTTTCATCCCTGCCTGTGCGTGCCCGCACGCAGACAGGTCTCCCAAATTTCTACTTTCCAATTTCAAGTTTCAAGCCGTGAACGGCTACCTATTTTGCAAGATCAGGTTGATAGACCAGTTGTTTATCTATGCTATAGGTCCAGGAGAGGCCTTCATTACGCCAGCCGCCAAGCTTGCGCTGGCCGCAATAGGCGCTTGAGTTGCATTTTACCTTGCCACCTTGAAAACCGCCCATTATATTAAACACCTTGCCTTCGGCAAATCCCGCCTTAACTGCCTCGTTGCATGCGGCGCAGCTCCTGCTGCCGCTCCGGCACATAAATAACAATGTGTCGGTCTTTGGATTGAACCGGGCCAGAAGATCCTTGCCAAAATTCGGATTAGCGGTCATTCCATACTTTTTTTCTCCGAACTTGCCTGTCCAGAATTTC
>JAUWMY010000556.1 GCA_030612945.1 Desulfobacteraceae bacterium | reverse complement strand
AAGGGCAGGGTTAAGTTATGCCCGGCCACAAATCCCCCCTCACCCCCCGTTGAAAAAGAGGGAGGCATTCGGAATGCCCAGATTTATTGAGATGTTACAAATAATATACAGTAATGGTCATGTAGCCGCTTGAAAAATTCAATGTGAAATTAATCGGTATCCGCCCAAATTTCAACTTTATTTCATTGTGCAAGGACTGATAGATCCAAAACCGCTCAACATAATGAGGTAACTCTATGATAAAGGCTGTACTTTTTGATTTTGGTCAAACCCTGGTAGATTCGGCTAATGGCTTTCGCACCGCTGAAAAAGAGGCACAGACCAGGATTTTTTCTGACGTTAGTTTGACCTCATGGAAAAATTTCTTGTCAAACTACCGACGGATTCGTAAGGAATTTCATTCAAGATCGCAATTCTCAAGGAAATCGATATGGCAGGAGCTTTACTTTTATTACTGCCTGGCTCCCGACCTAACGCGCCTTGAGACCTGGGAAAATGAATACTGGGAGACTGTAAAGGCCCATACCACCCTGTTTCCCGAGGCAGAGAGAGTATTAGAAACCCTCACCGCCCACTATCAATTGGCTCTAATCACCAACACCCAGGGCCAGCAAGCCGGGAAGACCCATCGTATCAATGAGTTTTCGAATCTGGAAAGATTTTTTAAAGTCATCATCGTGGCCGGAGAAGGGGGAGTGCCACCCAAACCTGATCGCGTACCTTTCCGCCTATGTCTTGAGAAGTTAGGCATCGTCCCTGATGAGGCGGTTTACGTAGGTGATGATTGGCGTATTGATATCTGCGGGGCAAAAGATGTTGGGATCCAACCTATATGGCTTCAGCACCACTCCGTTAACCGAAACTGGCCGAGCGTAGAAACGTCAGTGCCTATCATTACCAGTCTGGATCGACTACTTGATCTTGAACATGTTCTATCTTGACACTATGAATAATTAGCGACTGAATGGAAATCTTCAATTGTTGAACGAACCCTTAGCATAAAGATAAGCAGATTGGTCAGGAGATGTGTCTTGCGTATTCGGCTGCCCAGTGATCTACCGTGTCAATCAGGCGCTGGAATATCTGGGAAATATACTTGTCCTTGTGGTGCACCATGTAGAATTTTCGCGTGAGGAGCCTGTCACAGAAAGGGAGCGCTATTAATTTTTCCATTTGAATCTCTTTTTTTGCAACCTCCTGGGATACCAAAGCAACCCCAGCCCCCTCCTCCACCGCTCTTTTGATCGCCTCATTGTTGGAAAATTCCATATATTTGAAGACAGAAAGGTTGTTTTCCCTGATGAGCATGTCTATGGCTTCATGGGGAACAGAGCCTTTTTCATGCATAATCATGTCTTGCCCATTCAGGTCCCCGGGTGTCAGACATTTCTTTCGAGCAAGGGGATGTTCTGGTGCAACGATGATTACGAATCTGTCTTCCAGCACTTCTCGAATCGACAGTTTTTCGTTTTCAACGGGATATGAGATAAATCCAAGATCGTTCTTGAGATCAACAGTGTCCTGCGCGACAAGTTCGGTTGGCAGGATGTTTACCGAAACCTGTACCTGAGGATTCGATTTGCTGAAGGGGCTGATTATTGAGGGAAGGTAATATGCGCCAAAAGTTTCACTTGAATCGATCCGA